>SMXV01000107.1 GCA_004356175.1 Acidobacteriota bacterium | reverse complement strand
GCTCAACTTCGAGACTGTCCTATCGACCGCACCAGCAGTCATCACCGTCGGAACCGCAACCGTCATATCACTGCTCCTATTCGTTGCGGCAACAGGAAAATCGGCGCAACTGCCTCTGTACATCTGGCTCCCGGACGCCATGGAGGGACCAACACCGGTCTCCGCACTTATCCATGCAGCCGCGATGGTGACAGCCGGTGTTTTCATGATGGCACGGTCAGCCGTCCTCTTCGACATGGCCCCCTCAACCGGCGTTGTCGTCGCCGTTATCGGAACTGCCACAGCACTTGTCGCTGCCCTGATAGCGATGTCCCAGAGAGATATAAAGAAAGTGCTCGCCTACTCAACAGTTAGCCAACTCGGGTACATGGTGCTCGGTATCGGCGTTGGCGCATACACGGCGGGAATGTTCCACCTCACGACGCACGCATTCTTCAAAGCGCTGCTGTTTCTGGGTGCGGGGTCAGTCATCCATGCAATGAGTGGAGAGCAGGACATGCGCAAGATGGGCGGCCTGCGCAAGAAGTTGCCAATCACGTTTGCCACGATGGTGCTCGGTTGGCTTGCCATCTCGGGAATATTTCCATTCTCAGGGTTCTGGTCGAAGGATGAGATACTTGCAGCCACCTTCGCAAAAGGCGGGGGGTTCCTGGTGTTGTGGGCCGTGGGGCTCCTCGTTGCAATGCTCACCGCCTGGTACATGACACGCATGATCGTGATGACCTTCTTCGGCGCACCACGATGGGGCAAGGATACCAAACCGCACGAGTCGCCGGCCACGATGACGGTCCCGCTCATCGTCCTTGGCGTGTTTACTGTTGGATTCGGGCTGATCAATACTCCCGCACGCCTCGCGTTCGAACACTTCCTCGAACCATCGTTCGAGGGGATTGCTCAGGTGACGGCGCAGCAGTTTCAGCTCACAGCCATCCTCGCCGTTCTGACACTCATCGTCGCGATAGGCGGAATCGTGTTGGCGTGGCGTGCATATAACTCGGACGATCTCCCCGAGGAGAAGGGCATCTTCTGGGAGCGGTCCCGCGAAGCGTTCGGGGTGGACGATTTCTACGGTCGCGCAGTCGTCGCTCCCCTTCAATCGGTTTCGAGATGGGCGGCGGACACAGTTGATCCGAAGGTGATCGATGGTGCCGTTCATGGCGTCGCACGGGGTGTCCGCGGCATCGGTTCTCGGCTGGTCAGAGTGCAGACCGGTCAGGTGAGACAGTATGCCGGCGCTGTCGTCGTCGCTGGGGTCGCGCTGATTGTGGTCTTCGTCGTCATGGGCGGTGGTTTCTGATGCCGGTCCTGAGCATCCTCATTCTTCTCCCAGTCGTCGGCGCTGTCGTGGTCGCGCTGCTCCCGTCGCGGAGGACCGAACTGGTCTATCCGGTGTCCATCGGCATGTCGATTTTTCCGCTTGTTGTAGCATCCTACATTCTGTGGAATTTCTCATCTGGGGATGCATCGTTCCAGTTCACTGAGCACATTGTCCTGATCGAGTCGTTTGGCATATCGTGGACGCTCGGCGTTGACGGAATTTCACTTTTCATGGTTGCGCTCACGACGTTGCTGTTCCCAGTCAGCATTGCAGCGTCGCGCTCGATCACAGACAGAACCAAGACGTACATGGTGCTGATGCTTCTTCTTGAAACAGGCGTTCTTGGTGTGTTCCTCGTGCTCGACCTCTTCGTCTTCTTTGCGTTCTTCGAAATCGTGCTGATTCCGATGTATCTGTTGATTTCGATGTGGGGATCTGACAACCGTGCATATGCCTCGCTCAAGTTCGTGCTGTTCACGGCTGCCGGATCAGCATTCCTATTCGTCTCGGTAATCGGCCTCGGCCTGATGACCGGTGACGAGGTCGGGACGCTCGCAAACTTCGACTTCAGAAACATGTTGAATCTTGACCTCAGCTCGAACACTCAATTACTGCTGTTCCTCGGCTTTGGTATTGCGTTTGCGATCAAGATTCCACTGTTCCCGTTTCATACATGGCTTCCCGACGCACACACTGAGGCGCCAACTGCTGGTTCGGTTGTGCTTGCAGGTGTGCTGCTGAAGTTGGGTGCATACGGGCTCTTGAGGTTCAATCTCACGCTCTTTCCAGAGGCGGCTGTCGATCTTGCACTCCCTGTTGCGGTCCTTGGAGTCGTCGGTATCGTGTATGGTGCGGCCGTTGCCGTTGTCCAACCCGACATCAAACGGCTTGTCGCCTACTCGTCCGTGAGCCACATGGGATTTGTCGTTCTCGGGATTTTTGCGTTCACCACCCAAGGTCTCTCTGGTTCGATCGTCCTGATGATCAGCCATGGCCTCACCACGGGCGCCCTGTTCCTACTGATCGGAATGATCTACGAACGGACTCACACGCGAAAGATCGCTGACTATGGAGGACTCGCAAAGGTCATGCCCGTGTACGCAGGAATATTCCTCTTCTCAGCTTTTGCGTCCGCAGGCCTGCCAGGTTTGTCAGGATTCGTCGGCGAGTTCACCGTCCTCATCGGGGCATATATCACGCTGCCCGTGTTGGCGATCATTGCTGCGGGCGGGGTCATCATTGCTGCGATTTACTTGCTGTGGGCGTATGAGCGCGTTTTCACCGGTGCGGTAATCAACGAGAAACTCGAAGGCCTCAAAGACTTGGGCTTCCGCGAGATTGCGACACTTGCGCCTCTTATCGTTCTGATCGTCGGCATCGGGGTATATCCGAAACCGATATTCGATCGAGTTGAACCGAGCGTCGAGATAATCCTCGACCGCATCGAGGCGGCCACAGATTTCGCCGTTCCAGACTTCGGACGTCGGGCAGACCTCGCTGATACTGAATACAACGAAACCTCTGACGAATCGGTGGATGAGGAGAGGGAGGGCTGATGCAGGAAGCTTCATGGCTCGCCGTCGGATTCGAGATTGCTCTCCTTGTCGGAGCCCTCGCGGTGCTGCTTGTTGCTGTTGTGGCAGGAAAAAGTCCGAAGTACTGGGCACCAGTCGCTGGCTTCGCTTTTCTTGCAGCCGCGGCCATCGGGGTACTCCAGTGGGGAGCGGTATCCAACGGCGACGGCGGGCTGTTCTTCTCGGCAGCGGGTGTGTCGATTGCGCTCTCACCGATGGTTGTCATGGACGGCCTGTCGGCGTTCGGATCAATCCTGCTCGGTCTCGTTGGCTTTGTCGGGATGCTCGGATCGTGGGACCTTGTCTCGAAGTTGAAGAATCGCGCACCGGAGTTCGTTGCGCTCACATTGCTCGCGTATGCGGGCCTGCACATGATGATTGTGTCGCCGAACCTTGTGGTGATCTTCGTGGGTCTCGAGACGGCATCAATCAGTTTCTACATCCTTGCTGGCTTCATGCGAGAGTCGAGCGAGTCGGACGAGTCCGCGCTCAAGTATTTCCTGCTCGGCTCACTGGCATCTGGCATGTTCATCTACGGCGTGGCGCTGACGTTCGCTGCAACCGGGTCGCTGACTATTTACGGTGCGAACTCAATCAGAGACTTCTTCTCCACGACCATCATCACCGACCCGGGCATCCTGCTTGTCGGTCTTGCACTGATGCTCGTCGGCATCCTCTTCAAGATCTCAGCAGCCCCATTCCACCAGTGGGCACCTGATGTGTATCAGGGTGCGCCAAGCGCAGCGGTTGGCATCATGGCTTCCGGGGTCAAGATTGCCGGGTTTGCAGTTCTCGCTCGTATATTCGCTGGCGGGTTCGTCGCACAGATCGATGTGTGGGCACCGATCATGGCTGGCATTGCGGCGCTGTCCATGATTGTTGGCACGGCCACAGCCCTGGTGCAGACCGATATGAAGCGCCTGCTGGCCTATTCAGGTGTGGCCCACTCCGGGTACCTGCTTGCAGCAATGGTTGCTGGCATCGATGGAGTGCCAGCAATGTGGTTCTACGTCTCGACGTATGCGTTCATGATCATCGGCGCATTCACCGTGGTTTCAATTGTGTGCGGTCCTGGCTCGACATCTGCGCCGATCTCAGCATTCAAGGGCCTCGCAAAACGCGATCCGTTGATGGGATGGTTGCTGACGGTGCTCATGTTCGGCATGTCCGGCCTGCCGTTCTTTGCAGGTTTTGTTGGCAAGGTGTTCGCGTTCGTGTCCGCTGGGGAGGCGGGTTATCTGTGGCTTGCCCTCGTAGGCGCTCTCACCACAGTTGTCGGTTTTGCGTTCTATCTGAGAATCGTGTCAATGCTCTTCTCGTCGCCGGATGACTCGAAGACGCCACTGCGTGTCAGTGTTCCCGCCCGGATTGCCGTTGCGATTTCAGGCGTCGTAACTGTGGCGTTTGGTATTGTGCCATGGCCCCTACTTGATGTGGTTCGTGAAGCTCTTCCGCTCTAAACCAAAGACGCCGCACACTCCGAGGTATTACGCGCTTGGAGCAGTAGCGGTTGTTGCGGTGCTGATGCCTTCGCTCACGACCCTCGGTGCCCTCGTCACGACTGATCGTTACATCGTTCGAGACGTTGACACGGTCACGGAGGATCAATACATCACCTCAACAACCGCCAGCATCGAGGGTCTTGTCGACGCCGATGTGGTCATCTTTACTGGCTCCCTGACAATTTCAGGCGAGGTAACAGGTTCCGTCACAGTGCTGTCCTTCGGCAGTGTGAACGTGACCGAGCAGGGTTCGATTCGCGGGTCACTCAATGGCACGGCGGGAAGTCTTCACATTGCTGGATCGATCGGTGACGATGTGTTCATAGGCGCTGCTTCGATCGTGGTCGACTCTACCGGTCGTGTTGGCAGAGACCTGATGGCATTTGGAGGTGCCCTTACGGTCGAGGGCGAGATCGGTCGCGATGTCAGGGGTCGCATGGTGCGAACGACGATTGTAGGAACCGTCGGGCGGGACCTCGACGTCGCCACTCAGGGTCTTCACATGTCTGACAGCGCTGTGGTTGGCGGCGACGTGCTGTATCGGTCACCAGGTGAAGCCGACATCAGCAGCGCTGCCCAGATCACGGGAATCGTGACGCGGCTCCCTACGCAGGGCAACTTCATCTACAGCATCATTCTGACCCTTGCGAATGTCGTCGGTTTCCTCGGCTTTGTTGTTGCTGGCATCGTGGCGCTGTGGCTGCTCCGAGCATCGGGGAGCAGGGCAGTTGGCTCGATCCTCACAAATCCGGTGAAGACCTTGCTGGTTGGGATCGTGGCCGTCATTGTGTTCCCCGCGATCGTGGTGCTGCTTGCTGTCACACTTGTCGGCCTGCCCCTTGCCGCCGTTGCAGTGATGATCGGTGTTGCCGCGTTCGTCGTGGGTCCGGTGCCAGCGGTCACCGCCCTTGGCAATCGCGTCCTCATCAACCGTGGCGGTCTCTTCGGTGCGTTCGTACTCGGCGCCGCGGTGTGGAGATTCGGTATCTGGCTCATTCCCGTCGTTGGTGGATACCTCTACCTGATCGCGCTCATATGGGGTGTCGGCGGCTGGATCCTCGGCATCATTGCAGCCCGCTCCAACGACGACACACCGATAGCCCTCCTTCCCCGCTCAATCATCGTCCCCGAAGAGGTCCCCCCCGACTGGGAGCCCCCTCTCGCCCCCTAGGCCGGTGCTCCTAGCCCCCGTGCGGCTCTGGAACCCTGGGTTCGTAAGCCGCGTGGCGCGGCTTTGTGGCCCGCGGGTTGGTGTGG
>SMXV01000106.1 GCA_004356175.1 Acidobacteriota bacterium | reverse complement strand
CGGTACCACTACTCGCATCGTAACAAGCAGATCTCCGGCCGTCTTGGCTGTCTCGACACCTTTGCCAGACAGCTTCATTGTCGCTCCGGGTTGGGTGCCGGCAGGGACCTTGATCTTGGTCGTACCGGTCAACGTCGGGATGCTGATGACTGCGCCAAGGGCGGCCTCTGAGTAGGAGACAGGTACGTCAATCGTCAAGTCCCTCTTGCCCTTGCGTCCGAATATTGGATGCGTGCCGACAGTGATCTCGACGAAGAGGTCGCCGCGGGGTCCACCGTTGACGCCTGGTCCTCCTCTGCCTTTGACGCGCACTCTTGCGCCGTTCGACACACCTTTGGGAATCTTGACCTTCACGGTTTCGTTTCCGAGATCGAATTCCTTTGTCGGGCCGGCAAGAGCTTCGTGGAATGTCAGCGAGAGTGACGACGCGAGGTCCTGTCCTTTGTGCGCTCGTGGTTGGCGAGCGCCACCGAAGAGATCCTGCAAACCCCCGAAGAGATCCTGAGCCGTTCCGCCGAAGCCGCCAGGACCGCCGTCGAAGTCCTCAACTCGGACGTACTGCTGGTTTCCCTGTGGACCGCCAACGAAATAGCCCATCTCACGGGCATGGTCGTACTCCTTTCGTTGGTCGGGTGTGCCGACGGTGTCGTACGCCTCGTTGATTTCCTTGAATCGGCTCTCCGATTTCGTGTCGCCCGGATTACGGTCAGGGTGGAACTCGCGCGCGAGCTTGCGGAACGCCTTCTTGATCTGCTTCTGGTCAGCGCCCTTCTCCACGCCCAGTTCGGCGTAGTAGTCCTTCTCCATCCATTCCTTGCGCACGGTCTACTCGCTGTCCTCGCTGGGTCGGTGTCCCACCACAACCAGTGCTGGACGAATGACGCGTCCACTGATGGAGTATCCCTTGCGTACGACCTCATGCACCACCTGCTCGCCATCGCCCGAAATTACCGAGACTGCTTCGTGCAGCGCAGGGTCGAATGTGGCGCCGATAGCGAGAATTTCCTCGAAGCCGTCGCTCCTGAGTGCCTCAAGTATCTGGGCGTGCGTGCTCTTCATGCCGTCGAGCATCCTCGTCTCACCGTCTGTTGTCGGTTCGATTCCGATGGCCGCATCGAGGCTGTCGAGAGCCGGGAGCAGAGACTCGATTACGCGCTGGCTGGCGCGGATGACCGTTTCGGCGCGGTCGCGTTCTGTGCGTTTCCGGTAGTTGTCCAGCTCGGCAGAAACACGCTGAAAGCTGCTGAACAGTTCTGCTGCCTTCGCACGCGTCTCGCCGAGCTCGCTCAAGAGAAGCTCGTCGCTCAGGACGCGGTCCTCCGGGAGCTCAAGTCCGAGCGACTCGGGCGTGTGAACAACAACAGGCTCAACGATCTCGGGTGACTCGACTGTGGAGTCCGACGTATCTTCGTCAAGGGGCACTGTGTTGGCTGGTAGTGATGTATCAGTCATGGTGTCTCCATGGTGCCACGTTGCACGTAGGTTCCGATCCGGCTGCCTGCGTCCAAGCGACCAGGAGAGCGTCGGATAATGCATGTCAGCCGCCTCGACGACCATCCTTCCCCACACGCTGTGGCCTCGGTTCCGTCATTCCAACATAAGGAGTGACGAAACCTTGTCCTTTGCGACTGAGGCGTCTGATCGCCGATTTGGCAGACGGCACTAATCAACACTCTTCTAGGCCTCTTCGTCCTCGACAACCTCGGCATCGACGACCTCTGCTTCCACAACACCATCGTTGTTTCCACCTTCGGTTGTGTCGCTGGCCGACGCTGCGGCTGCTTCTGCCTGGGCCGCCTCGTAGATCTTCTCACCGATGATCTGGGCAGACTCCATGAGGGCACTCGTGGCCTCCTTGAGCGAGTCGGTCGACGCGCTGTCATCCTCAAGAAGTGTCTTGAGCTCGTCAAGTTTCTCCTGTATGGGTGACTTGTCGTCGTCAGTCAGGGCCTCGCCGTGCTCCGCGAGCTGCTTGCCAACGGTGTAGACGGAGTGCTCAGCCGAGTTGCGGCTCTCGGCCGCATCTTTGCGCTCAGCATCCTCAGCTGCATACGCCTCAGCGTCCTTGATCATCTGGTCGATCGTGTCGCTGTCAAGCGCCGTGCCACCAGTGATGGTGACCTGCTGGGACTTGCCGGTGCCAAGATCCTTTGCCGAGACTGATACGATGCCGTTCGCATCGATATCGAACGTGACCTCTACCTGGGGAATACCACGGGGCGCCGGCGGAATGTCAAGCAGTTTGAAACGTCCAAGGCTCATGTTGTCTGTTGCCATTGCACGTTCGCCCTGCATCACGTGAATTTCGACCTCGGGCTGGTTGTTTGCAGCCGTGGTGAAGATCTCCGAACGACGTGTAGGGATTGTTGTATTGCGTTCAATCATCTTCGTGAACACGCTTCCCTCGGTCTCCACGCCGAGCGTGAGGGGAGTGACGTCAAGCAGAAGGATGTCAGACACATCTCCGGACAGCACTCCGGCTTGAATCGCTGCACCAAGGGCAACGACCTCGTCGGGGTTCACACCCTTGTTTGGTTCCTTGCCCCCGAGGTCGGTCACGAGTGCATGAACCGCTGGCATGCGGGTCGACCCACCAACCAGGATGACGTGATCGAGGTCCGAGAGAGCGATTCCGGCGTCTGAGATTGCGCGCTTGAATGGCGCACGTACCCGCGAAAGCAGGTCGTCTGTCATTTGCTCGAATTCGGATCGCTTCAGGGTTCTGAGCAGATGGATTGGACCGTCGGCCGTTGCTGTGATGAATGGCAGGTTGATCTCCGTCTCTTGCACAGTGGAGAGCTCAATCTTCGCCTTCTCCGCAGCTTCCTTGAGTCGTGTCAGAGCCATGGCGTCGGCGGAGAGGTCGACGCCGTTCTCTGCCTTGAAACCTTCGACGATCCAGTCGATGATCTTCTCGTCCCAGTCGTCGCCTCCGAGGGTGGTGTCACCTGCGGTCGACTTGACCTCAAAGACGCCCTCTCCAATTTCGAGCACGGACACGTCAAATGTTCCGCCACCGAGGTCGAAGACCAAGATCGTCTCTTCGTGCTGTTTCTTGTCGAGGCCGTATGCCAGAGCTGCGGCAGTTGGCTCATTGACGATTCGCTCAACCTCGAGACCCGCAATTTGTCCGGCTTCTTTCGTTGCCTGGCGCTGAGCGTCACCGAAGTACGCGGGCACGGTGATGACCGCCTTGGTGACTGGCTCGCCGAGATAGGCCTCTGCATCTGCCTTAAGTTTCTGAAGAATGCGGGCAGAGATCTCTTGTGGCGTGAAGGACTTGCCGTCGACATCGATTGTCCAGTCCGTGCCCATCTGGCGCTTCACAGAACGGATCGTGCGGTCAGGGTTGGTGATGGCCTGGCGTTTTGCCTGCTCGCCAACGAGTACTTCGCCATTCTTTGCGAATGCAACGACCGATGGGGTCGTTCTGTTGCCTTCCGCGTTTGGAATAACGGTTGGATCTCCGGCCTCAAGGACCGAGATGACTGAGTTCGTGGTTCCGAGGTCGATTCCTACGGCTGTTGCCATGGTGTTGCTCCTTGCGTTGTACTACCTGCGTGGCACAATATAGTAAATACTGAGTTGGTATATTAACTATAACCTGAGTCGAGTCGTATCAATTCCCATAATTCGCGAACTATACGCGTTATGTTTCAGAGCTAGCCACGGTCGGACTCTGCACGTAATAACAAGAGGGCTCGCCTCGTGCGGTACACCGCGGAGACGAGCCCTCTGAATTGTCGAACTCAGTTGACCTGAGTCATCAGTACGAGCTGGCAACACTCCCCACAACGTCCATGAAATCTGGCAGTGGCTGGCCTGCCAGCATGGCATCAAGCCGGGCCATGAAGGCGTGCCATCCCGGTGTGTACCCACCGGCCATCTCGTCGGGCAACTGGGTGTGGATGAGGGTCAGCGCGGTCCCGGCTCCTTCGGGTACCAGTTCCCAACTGACAGCCGACGGTACTTCGCCGTTGATGATCCACGTGTGGGCGAAGCGCGAGTACGGGTCGAACTGAGTGATCTCGCCTGTGACGGTGTTCTCGTCATCGAACTCGATCTCGACGGCGCCGCCGGAACGTGCATCAATGCTGGCGATTGGCGCAAGCCACGCCATGACCCCGTCTGAGGTGGTGAGTGCTTCCCACACCTTCTCGGGCGGGGCCGGAAGCGTGCGATTGAAGGTGATCACGTTTCCGTCGGCTGTCTTGTCCAGGCTTCCTAGTGGTCCGTACATTGTCATGTTTCCTTTTGTAGGTGGGCATCGAGTCTGTCGAGGCGGTCTGTCCAGAATTCGCGATATCGCTCCATCCAGGCGTCAATCTCTTTGAGCGGCGCTGATTCGATGTGGTAGATCCGTCGCTGCGCGACAATCTCAGATCGCACAACTCCTGCCTCTCGCAACACCCTGAGGTGTCGAGAGACCGCCGGTCTGCTAATCGGGAACATGTGCGCAAGAGTTCCGGCGTCAGCTGGCGCCGCGAGAAGTACCTCGACGATCTCTCTTCTGGTTGGGTCGGCGAGGGCCGCCATTGCGTTCATGGTGTGTATGTAACCATATTGTTACATAGTACGCAAGTCGTTCTGCCACGGTCAAGACAAACGAACACCGGTGGTGAACCACCGGTGTTGTTTCTCCGCCCGCACCGCGCATCAGATCGTGTCTGACGCGCGGACGATCTTGGTATGTCGATCCAGTTCTGCGCCTCGCAATTTGTCTGGCGCGCTGGGCGACGCGTCAGCGTCGTGCCACTGGTATCGGCATCAAGCGATTCATCGAAAGCTGTTTTCGGCAGAAACGTCTGACAGCCAACTCATTGGTTCGCTTGTACCCGCTCGAAGATAAGTCTTTCGGCGCGGATGCGCAAGAGATTTCTCGGACGTCTGGAACGAACAGCGCACCTGTTCTATTGTGTAGGCATGGAACGAATACGAGTTGAGCTCGACAAGCAGTGGCTATCCGTGGCTGACATCTGCGAATACATGGATGTGTCGACGTTCGTCGTTACTTCACTGTTGCGCAGTGGCGAGCTGCCAGCCGTCAAGTTCGGCAGGGAGTGGCGGG
>SMXV01000105.1 GCA_004356175.1 Acidobacteriota bacterium | reverse complement strand
CTGGTCTCTGCACCAAACCTCATCCAACTGATCGTCGGCTGGGAGCTTGTCGGTGTCTCGTCGTATCTGCTGATCGGCCACTACTGGGAGAGTTTCGACAACGTCGATGCTGCGAACAAGGCGTTCATGGTGAACAAGGTCGCGGACGCAGGCCTCTTCCTCGGAGTCATCATCATGGCGGTCTCCGTCGGGTCGTTCAGGTTCAACGATGTGATCGATGTTGTCGTGCGTGGTGAGGAGGGTGCGCTGAGCCAGTACGCGTTCTGGGCCGGCCTCCTGCTCTTCATAGGTGCAATGGGCAAGTCTGCGCAGTTCCCACTCCACGTCTGGCTCCCTGATGCCATGGCAGGACCAACACCCGTCTCGGCACTGATGCACGCTGCAACGATGGTTACTGCGGGTGTCTATCTGCTCGGTCGACTCTTCCCTTTCTACATCGACGAGGCAGGAATATTCGCAGGGGACGTCCGCAACATCATTATCGTCGTGGGTGGGCTCACGCTCTTCATCGCTGGTTTCCTCGCCATTGTGCAGAAGGACATCAAGAAAGTTCTTGCATATTCGACGGTCTCCCAGCTCGGATACATGGTCGCTGCCATGGGTGCGGGGGCATACACCGCCGGGCTGTTCCACCTCTTCACACACGCCTTTTTCAAGGCACTTCTCTTTCTTGGTGCCGGATCGGTCATCCACGCGGTGCATTCGAACAACATGTCTGACATGGGTGGGCTGCGAAAGAAGATGCCGATCACCTTCTGGACATTCATCATTGGCACGCTGGCTCTCATCGGGATCTTCCCATTCGCCGGTTTCTTCTCCAAGGACGAAATTCTGGCCTCCATCAAGTTCGCCGGTGAGGAGGGTCAGAACATCGCAAACTTCATTCTCATCCTCGGCGTTGTCGGAGCCTTCATCACCGCTTTCTACATGGCCAGGCTCGTTGCGCTGACTTTCTTCGGTGAGTACAAGGGTGAGGCAACACCACACGAATCGCCCAAGATGATGACGTACCCACTCATCGGCTTGGCGTTCTTTTCCGCTGCCGCAGGTTGGGTGAACTTGCCCGGCGTCTACACCGGTTTCACGACATGGCTCGCAACGCGCAACCCGCTGACAGGCATGGGGGACCACCATGCTGAGGGGCTCGATTGGGCTCTTATAGCAATTGTGACACCTGTGGTCCTCGCCGGTGCCGGTATTGGCTGGTGGATATACGGCAAGGACAAGGAGACCCAGGCAGAGCGCGACACGTTCCGTATCCCAGTTCTGTGGCCGTTGTTCGAGAACCTGTACTACATCGATGACTTCTACACGGTCGCGATTGTTCGACCGATCATGGGTCCCGCGGCCCGCGTAATCCTGTGGTGGGACATGCACGTCGTTGACGGTGTTGTCAACCTTGTTGGGGGAGGCATGATCGGTATTGCCAAAGGTGTCAGAGTCTTCGATCAGAACGTGGTCGACGGTTTCTACAACAAGATAGGTGCTGGGATCGATGGCATGGGAAGCAGTTTGAGAAAATCGTTCACGGGGCGTATCCAGCAGTACGCCGCATTCAGTTTTGTCGGGGTCGTAGTGATCACCGTCTTATTCATCATTCTCTAGGAGGAGCAACGACATGGATTGGTTTGAGAGCGGTTGGGGCCTGAGCCTCATCGTGTTCCTGCCTGTCATCGGCGCGCTGGTCGTGTTGGCCCTGCCGAAGGCGAAGGAGACACTCATGAAGTGGACTGCCCTTGCCTTCTCTGGGGTCACGCTGGTGCTGACGATTGCAATGGCAATGCGGTTCGACTACTCGGCTGCAGGAACGTACCAGTTTGGTACGGCAATGGACACGACGTGGATTGGCGCTATCAACGCAAACTTTCACATTGGCGTTGACGGCATCTCCCTGCCGATGGTCGTCCTGGCCACCTTCATCACGGTGCTTGTCATCATCTATTCCTGGAACCACTGGCCCGAGCCGCACAACCCAAAGCTCCTCCTTGCTTTTGTGCTGATCCTCGCGACCGGTATGACTGGAACATTTGTTGCTCTTGACCTTGTCCTGTTCTTCGTGTTCTTCGAAGTGGTGCTGTTGCCCATGTACTTCATGATCGGGATATGGGGTGATAGGAGCATTAGGGAAGTCCCGATTGTCAAGTGGAAGATTGAGATGAGGCTCTACGCGTCGCTCAAGTTCTTCGTCTTCACGCTGTTCGGCTCGGCGTTCATGCTGCTCGGATTCATCGCCCTCTACTTCAAGTCGGAGGAAGCTCTCGGGTATCGGACATGGTCGATGCTCGAGTTATCTGACATCGGAGCAGCCGGTGGCGTGTTCACCGGAACATTTGCGTTCCTTGTGTTCGCGGCGCTCTTCCTCGGGTTCGCGGTCAAGGTTCCGATGTGGCCGCTGCACACATGGCTACCCGACGCCCACACGGCTGCGCCGACGATCGGATCGGTAATTCTTGCTGCGGTCATGTTGAAGCTCGGTACGTACGCATTCATCCGGATTGCGATCCCGATTCTCCCGGAGCAGGCGCTTTCATGGGCACCCTTCATTGGAGTGCTTGCCGTCATCGGCATTATCTACGGGTCGCTCGCCTGTCTGGCGCAGACAGATATCAAACGTCTGATCGCCTATTCGTCTGTTGGTCATATGGGGTTTGTCATGCTCGGAATTGCGACGATGACGGCGATTGGTATCAACGCAGCGATCATCGGAATGGTTGCCCACGGACTCATTACAGGCCTCCTGTTTTTCATTGCGGGCTCAATGGCCCATCGGTATCACACGAGAGATATGCGCCGCCTCGGTGGCAACATGTTGCTCATGCCGAAGATGGGCGTGTTACTCGGCTTCGCGGCAATGGCCTCACTCGGACTTCCTGCCCTCGCCGGGTTCTGGGGAGAGTTCATGGCTCTGCTTGCATCGTTCAATCCGCTTGAAGCCATCGGTGCTACATCTCTCTTCCGAGTCCTGATGGTGATTGGCGCCATCGGCACTGTCCTGACCGCTGGTTACATGTTGTACATGTTGCGCAACGTCAACTTCGGAGAACCGTCAGAGGAGTGGCTCGACCAGGAGTTCGAGGATGTTGACAGATTCGAATGGCTTGCATGGGCGCCGCTTGTAATCGGTACGTTGGCGATAGGCATATTTCCGAAGATCGTCTTTGGCGCCACGAACGATGCAGTGATTGGACTCGTCGAGAAGGCGTTCGGAGGCTGACGTGTCGTCCATCGACTACCACGCGCTGCTTCCCGAGCTGATCATCGCCGCGACGGTGCTGCTCACGCTCATAGTTGATTTGACGACCCGCAAGAAGTATCTGGTCGCGATCACGGCAATGGTCGGGCTCTTCGCAGCCTTTGTGCCTGTTCTGACACTCGCCTTCTGTGACAGCCTTGAATTCTGCACCGCTACAGGTGCCGACAGGGTCTTGTTCGGAGGTACCTATGTTGTGGACGGGTACTCCCTGGTGTTCAAGGGTCTCTTCATCTTCGCGGCGTTCATCGTAATCCTGTTGTCGATCGGATTCCTTGGATCGGCTCGCTACTACGAGGGTGAGTACTACTTCCTCCTGATCGCATCGGCGATGGGAGCCGTTGTGATGGCGTCATCGCGTGACTTTGTCACCATGATCGTGGCTCTCGAACTCGTCTCTGGCCCTGCGTTTCTTCTTGCGGGTTGGAAGAAGGCCGACCCGAGGTCGAACGAGGCCGCACTCAAGTTCTTCATCACAGGGGTCATCGCTCTTGCGCTGCTGCTGTTCGGGGTGTCGCTTGTCTACGGGCTCACCGGGACCCTGCAGTTCGACCAGATCGCGATCGCGTCCGTTGCTGTGGCTGACACGCCGCTGTTCACACTTGGCGTCATCTTCGTGATCTTGGGTTTCGGGTTCAAGGTGTCGGCAGTGCCGTTCCATTTCTGGACACCTGATACCTATGAGGGCGCTCCGACACCCGTCTCGGCTTGGCTGTCTGTCGGATCGAAGGCCGCAGGATTCGTGGGATTGCTGTCGGTTACGTACCTGGCGTTCCCAGAAGCTGCAGACGTTTGGGGTCCGCCGCTCTGGCTCGTTGCCGTGCTGTCGATGACTGTCGGCAACATCGTGGCGATCAAACAGACAAACATCATTCGGATGCTCGGGTATTCGTCCATAGCGCAGGCAGGATTCATGCTTGCGCCGTTTGGCGCGGCCGCGGCATCCAAGTCAGGAAACTTCGACGAGGCGTTCTACGCGACCGTGACGTACCTACTGATATACGCGGTGATGAATCTCGGAGCTTTTGGCGTCGCGATTGTTATCGGTACGAGAGTGGGTTCGTACGAGTTGAAGGATTGGCGTGGCTTGAATCGTTGGGCACCCGGTCTTGCATTGACGCTCGCGGTGTTCTTCATGTCGCTTGCAGGGCTGCCTCCGCTTGCCGGCTGGTTTGCCAAGTTCGCCATGTTCCAGGCGACGATCGGTGTGGGCAACTGGTGGGGATACAGCATTGCCATCATTGCTGCGGTCAACGCAGTGATTGCGTTCGTGTACTACTCGAACGTTGTCAAGACCGCCTTCTTCGATTCCGTACCGGAAGGTGTCGACATCGAGGCTCTTGAGAACGAGCGGATCACGGCGCCGATCGGTTTTGCTCTCGGCCTCACCGTGTTCGGCGTTCTCATTCTCGGTGTCTTCCCCGGACTTGCTGCCAGCCTTGGCGAGTTCGGAGCTGAAGTCGTCGCACTCATCGGCGGTTGACGAGAGGGGAGGCGTTACGGGGTTGACTGCTCAGTGAGTAGCTCCCGAATGTCTGCAATAGCGGCCTCGGTGATATTCGAGTCCTGCAGAGGATAACGATCCGAGACCCAGACCTCCTGGCCGTTGGGCAGAATCACCCGGTGCTGTGCACCTTTGATCATGTCCGCAATCAGTGGGCTGGCTTCGTTGCGATGCGGCGCAAGGTGTACGTGCAGGTGATCGAGGCTCTCGCCGAATATGTATACAAAGACTCGGTCTACGCCGATAGCTGCCTTGATAGCCGCTGCGACCCGACCGATCACCACGCCGAAGGTTGCAGCTTCCTCGCCGTCGAGTTCCGCAATGTCCACGATGTGGCGTTTCGGTTCGAGATAGGAGAATCCAGCGACCTCAGTGACGTTGGATGTCGTGAGTCGCCAGAGATCGTTGCTCCACACCTCAGTGCGCATGAGCGCCTCATCCATGTCAGTGCCAGCGCAGAGAGGACAGTCCGAATCGGTCATGGCTCCAATCTACACTTTGGATCATGCGCCAGCGAATCGTCCAAATAATCAAGGACCGCGGTCCCATGGTCTTCGACGACTACATGGAGATGTGCCTCTACGACCCAGAAGATGGCTTCTTCTCCGCAGGTCCTGTGCGGTCGGGCAAGAAGGCAGACTTTGTCACGAGTCCGGAGCTCAGCTGGGCGTTCGCTCTTTGCGTTGGCAACTGGGCTGAAGCCAACCGCCCCAGCAACGACTGCGCCCTGATTGAGATTGGCGCCGGGTCGGGGTCGCTGATGGCGAACGTCCGCGACGTGTGGGAGTCGACAAGTGGGCAGATATATGCCGTCGAGCGATCATCTGCAGCGCGGGAGGCTTTGAGGCGCCGCTTCATAGATGTCAACGTGGTCGGTTCGCTGGACGAGATACCGAGAGGGATCGACGCTGTTGTCATCGCGAACGAGGTCCTCGACAACATTCCTGCCGCGCTTGCGATACGTATGGAGCATGGCTGGTTCGAGATTGCAGTCGGTCTTCACGATGATGAGCTGGGCCTGGCCCAGGTGCCTGCTCGTGAAGAGGTTGTTGCATGGTGCGACTCCATCTTTGACGAGGTTGAAGAAGGGGTGATTGTCTCAGTGCAGCTCGGAGTCGATCGATGGATCTCTGAGCTGGTCGAACATCTCGGTTCTGTCGCCATCTGCTTCATCGATTACGGCGACGAATCAAAGAAGCTGCTAGCGAATGACGTCGAGTCCGTCGTACGAAGCTACCGCCAACATCGCCAAGGGATCGATTGGCTGCGTGTGCCAGGGGAGTGCGACATCACCGTTGACGTGAACTTCACCGGTGTTCTTGCAGCGCTTCGCCGCGCCGGTCTAGCGGCGCGGCTCTCGAACCAGCGAGCATTCTGCCTTGAGTACGGAATCGTCGAGGTCATTGCCGATGCCCGCGACCGCGAACATTTCGCCGCGTCGCTCGGCAATGTGATGGATCAACTCAGAGTCCGTTCCGAACGCCTCGACTACGAAGCGCTCGTCGATCCCAACGGCCTAGGAGCCTTCAAGGTCCTCCTCGTCGAACCCTGAGCGTTGAAGCCAGGACTTCGGGACAAGCCGAGCCGCATGGCGGTGCACAAGCGAGTCAACTACTCCATCAACCGATGGCGAGCGCTTGGCGAGATGTCTGGAACGGCAGAACGGTCAACGCCGTTCTGCCCCTTGGCGTTCATTCGGGCGCAACGTCTATGTCTCGGGAACCTGGCAGGGTGGTCCGAGCGTCCTAACATCGGCATTGAGAGAGGTATACCGATGAGACAAGCGTGCGTTCTCGT
>SMXV01000104.1 GCA_004356175.1 Acidobacteriota bacterium | reverse complement strand
GTTGGAACCGCACCCTCAGAGAGAAACCACACATATTCGGCGTGGCGGCTCACGGATGTCACGGCGTCAGAGAGCGACGCAGCAACCGACACGTTCTGGCCATGGCCCTCAGACGCGAAAGCGGTTGCGCTCCCCACCACGGCGACCGCGCCAGGCTCGTACACTTGCTGTTCGACGGCCGCGAGAGTTGATCCAAGGCGCTCGGTGCCGTTCGTGGAAACGACCACGGCAACGCTCGGGCGACGAGTTGGCGTCATAGACATGTGGAGTACATTCTGGAGTCCATCCGAACGTTCGGCAATCACCGCGTCACCCTGCTTGCTGGCGGGGTTGGCGGAGCCAGAATGGCACAAGCATTGCGACATGTGCTTGATCCTGGCCATCTCACCGTTGTGGTGAACATCGGTGACGACACCAAACGATACGGCGTTCATGTCGCTGCCGACCCCGATACGGTCCTCTATACCCTCGCCGGAGTCATCGGTGAACACGGATGGGGACGATCAGATGACACGTTCAAGACCATGGAAGCGTTGGAAACGCTTGGGGTTGACACCGCGTTTGTGCTCGGCGACAAGGACCTTGCATTGTGCATTCTTCGCACAGAGATGATGGAGAGCGGCATGCCACTTTCTGAGGTACTTGCCCAACTCTCCACCCGTCTTGGACTTGTGGACGTTGTGGTCATGCCAGCATCCGACAATCCCGTTCGCACCCATCTTCAGATCGCCAGCGGGCAGTGGCTCGACTTCCAAACGTATTTCGTCGACCGTTCGCATGCTGACACCGTGACGGCAGTTGCCTACCATGGCGCGACAGAAGCCTCCGCTGCACCTGGAGTTCTCGACGCAATAGCGTCTGCTGACACGCTTGTGATCGCGCCATCGAACCCGCCTCTGTCTGTATGGCCGATTCTCGCCATCGACGATATTGCTGAAGCGGTGTCGAAACACTCGAACCGATGTGGAGTGAGTCCGCTATTTTCTGGCACTGCGCTCAAAGGGCCCGCGGCTGAGGTAATGGCCGGCGTTGGGCTCTCCGCAGGCACCAGAGGCATACTTGAGGCATACCACGGGCACATCGACGATCTCTTCATCGACCAAGCCGACAGTGGCGACATCCCTATCGGCGACGATTTCGGTATTGCCGTACACACGCTGGACACGAGGCTCACTGGCCAAGACCACGGCGCGACATTCGCTAGCGAGATGCTTGGCATCATGACGAGATGACAAAACTCGAAGTTCTCCCGGTAGTCGGAATCCGCGAGATCGCCGCAGGTGACGATCTCGCCACGTTGATAGTCGCAGCCATCGCCGCCGACGGATGGCATCTCAAGAACAAGGACATCGTCGTCGTTACCCACAAGGTCGTGTCGAAGCAGGAGGGCAGAGTCGTCGAGATTCCTGATGAGGAGGCATACCGTGCTCTCGTTGAGGACGAAGCTGTCCGCATCGTGCGCAGAAGGGGCGACCTTGTGATCACACAGACCAAACACGGCTTTATCTGCGCGAATGCAGCAGTGGACCGCTCAAATGTGGCCGAGGGGTATGCAATCCTGCTTCCTGTCGACCCAGATCGAAGCGCCCACCGGCTCAGGATGCTGATCGAAGAGCAGACAGGGACATCGATTGGTGTTGTCATCACGGACACCTTCGGTAGACCATGGCGCAGGGGTCTCGTAGATGTCGCGATCGGCGTGTCAGGTGTCACGTCAATCCTTGACCTGCGCGGCACATACGACGCCCACGGCAATGAACTCAACGTCACTGAGGTGGCCGTCGTCGACGAAATCGCGGCCGCAGCTGACCTCGTCATGGGGAAAGCAGATCAGATCCCGGTCGCTGTCGTCCGTGGTCTCGACATCGTTGGTCAGGGAAGGGCTTCAGACCTCATACGGCCGCCAGAAGAAGATCTGTTCCGCTGATGCCTGAGCTGCCAGAGATCGAAATGTACCTTCACGCACTAAGGCCACGAATCGTCGGAGCACACATTGAGGGCGTGCGGATCGCGAGCTTCTCTCTTCTTCGGACCTACGACCCTTCAACCGAGGCGCTTGTCGGCACGCAAGTCCTGGATGTCGGCCGTGTAGGCAAACGGATCGTCATCGATGTCTCCGGCGATCTTCACTGCGTCATCCACCTCATGGTCGCCGGTCGCTTCAGGTGGAACGAGGAGCCGAAACCTATTCCGAAACGGGGAGGACTCGCTGCGATCGACTTCTCGACTGGCTCGCTCCTGTTGACGGAGGCAGGAACAAAGCGGCGGGCGTCAATGTCGATTCTGCGCACAGCCGACCTTGACACGGTCGATCCCGGTGGTATCGAAGTCGCGTCTGCCACGCTCAAGGAGTTCGACGCTGCGTTTAGGACAAACCGACACACGCTCAAACGTGCGCTCACCGACGCAAGGTATGTCTCTGGCATCGGTGGGGCCTTCGCCGACGAGATCCTGCACGAAGCCAAGCTCTCCCCAACGCAGTTGAACATGAACCTCGGCGACGACGAAGTTGTCGCGCTTTTTGAGGCAACGAAGTCGGTACTCGACCGTTGGACATCTCTCCTCATTGCAGAGACAGGTGACGACTTTCCGAAAAAGGTGACGGCGTTCCATCCAGAGATGGCGGTCCACGGGAAGTTCGGCGAAGCCTGCCCCGTGTGTGGAGCACCAATTCAGCGGATTGTTGCGGCCAAACGCGAGACCAATTACTGCCCTGGATGTCAAACCAAGGGCCGCATCCTCGCCGATCGCTCCCTCAGCCGCCTGCTCAAGGACGACTGGCCAAAGACGCTCGAGGAGTTGTAGAGAAGCGAGCCCTCAGCGGTCAGATCTGGGAGCGTACGCTGCTATATGTTCTGACATCCGACTGCATATGTAGGCCAAACCGTTGACCCGTTGAACTGCTCCACGCTCCGTGACCATGGCGACGGTGAGTCCCATGCAGTCGAGTGATTCTGGCACTGTTGACTGAAGTTATTTCGAATCAACCCGGCCGGCTGCTCGTTGGCGGAGTAGCCTCGGCAGCTGCATACCTGCTGGTGCTGATTGTTGCGCATACGGAATCGTTTGGTCTTGTCGCCGACTTGCGGAAGACCTCTGTCGTGTTCGGACTTATCGTCGCTCACCGATTCCTCGGGAGGAGATTATACGCCGTCATGGTGTCGCCGTAGCTCTCATTGTGATCGGAGCCATCGGCGTGGCGCTCGGGTAGGGTGGAAGCCTCGGACGCAGAACAGCAGCCGAAGCTCGGCGCCAATCCGCTGTTTCTCCGCGACCAAAGATCTGCTTCAAGTGTTCCCAGTCGTGCCGATGAAATAGATGTGTAGCGATTGAGGCACCGATGAGCACAGAACAACAAATTACGGACATCGGGACCGACAGCCACAAGTCTGGCCGTTGGTTCGGCGACCACAGTGACCGAGGTGCGGGCACGCTTAAGTGTGACATCTGCGCAGGTCCTCTGGCTGACCACGAAATTGGAGACCACGCTACTCGAGTCGTGGAACGGATGTTGGAGCTGGGTTTTCCGACACCGGTCAGCCCCCGTTGCCCATAGGGTGGATTCAAGCCGTAGACACGGTATGTACCGGCCATGACATCTCGTGGGCCGTTCCCGGGACGGATCCGGATCCTGGCATTGATTTCGTCAGCACCTATCGCTGAACCAACAACAACGGCATTGGCCTGTTCGTGTTGCCCCATTGAGCCCGCATCCGACCTGGTCGACCGTAGGCGCTGAGCCTCTCCTCGCTGCCGACAGCGTGCGTGGACACGCAGGTATCCGAGTCCGATCCGTCGACGCGAAGAACTCAAACACTCGGTTGCCTCTCATTGTCGAGATGCTCGGTCTCGTTGGCGTCCTGGCGTTCGCGGTGTACTGGATCCGCACCAAGAGGGCCTGACCTAGCTTTCGAGGCTCCGGAACCACGCGACGGTTTCAGCAATTCCCTCATCAAGTGTGGTCCAGGGTTCCCACGACAGATGTTCCTTTGCGGCGCTTGCGTCGAGGCAGGACCTGAGCTGCTCACCCCGCTTTGGAGCCGCCATGATCGGCGCGATATCGGCCCCAGTGGCCTCAACGATATGTTCGTAGAGTCCCGATATAGAAGTTTCAACTCCAGTTCCGATGTTGAGATACCGCGACCCACCGATGCGTGCACCACGCACAAGAGCGTCCGCAACGTCCTCGACGAACACGAAATCTCTTGTCTGGCTGCCGTCACCAAAGATCGTCGGAGTCCGCCCCGCAACGAGGTCACCGATGAATATGGCCACTACGCCTGCCTCACCGTCGGGATCCTGGCGGGGTCCGTAGACATTTGCGAAACCGAGCGACAGATAGTCGAGATCGTAGGTGTCCTTGTAGTACCTGAAGTACTCCTCAACGACGTACTTGGACACCCCGTAGGGTGATGCAGGAACACGTGGCTGAGACTCAGGCGTAGGAATATTGAAGGTGTCGCCATACGTTGCACCACCCGAGCTCGAAAATACGAACCGATCGGCGTTGCCGTGACGGGCGGCCTCAAGCATGTTGATCGTGCCCAGAATGTTGATTTTCGCGTCGTACACTGGGTCGGCAACAGAGTGGCGCACGTCAACTTGCGCGGCGAGGTGAAACACGTTGTTTGGCTGGAACGATCGGACGAGATCGACAACCTCAGTTGACGCAACGTCGATCTGGTGAAGCACGACGGAACCCCGCTGTCTCGCTCCTCTGAGGTTTCCAAGTGATCCGGAGCTGAGGTCATCGATCACAAAGACCTCATGGCCATCGTCCACGAGACGATCAACGAGGTTCGAGCCGATGAACCCGGCGCCACCAGATACGACAGACTTTGGCATTCAGACCCTCGGGGGCAGCTCATCTGCCAGAAAGGAGATCAAACGATCAGCTGTGTCGGCCGCGATCTGTTCGTCGAAACCGTCGGCACCATCGTCCCAAAATCCTTCATCTGCATCTGCGTGGATGACGAAGCTGGTTTGAGGCAGGGGGATCTGAGCCGCGACCGAGACATCAACGTCGACCGAGCCATCGGATCGTGAGCCGATCCAAAGTCCAGGAATGCTGGCCGCAGCAAGATTCTCCACAACCTGTGGTCCGAGTGTGGAGGAGATGGAGACAATCGCGAGCACACGCCCATCACGAGCAGCAATACTGGACGCATCAAGAATGCCGTTGCCAAACGCCAGAACGCCGTATCCAAACTGGGCGTTCGACCATGAGCCG
>SMXV01000103.1 GCA_004356175.1 Acidobacteriota bacterium | reverse complement strand
TGATCCGTGTCGGATGTCAGCGGGACCGGATTCATCCTAGGACTGCGGAGCATGGGCGTAATGGCTGACACCGTTTCATGCTGCACCCAACGTTGAGCCCGAGGACAACGATGCAACAACCGCAACGGCTTCTGCTCCATCTACAGCGGAGGCCAACCTGCGGAACCTGTTGCAATGGACATGGAGATATTCCGCGTCACGTTCGAGTTCGAAACAAACACAATCTCGCTTGGCAGGTTTCGAGCGGGCGGCCCTCGATGCACGTTCGGTGGCAGGCGACGAACCGACCCGGACGGGATGTACGTGTGCACACGGTGTGGTGAAAACGGCTCGTCGGGCATCGTCAGTAGGCCAAGCAGGTCGGTCTTCGTTTGCTTTTCCGAATTGCCCTCGCGAGATGCAGCCGTGCGGCGGTGTCCATGTTCCGACGAAGCGCAGAGACGGAAGTCAACCGAATTCTCGCATCGTCGTCGGGCTTCCGCGCAGCACCTACCGGACGATGAGGGTGTCCATCAGACGCTCGGTTGCGGCGGCAATGTCGTTGACTGCACGGTCGAAGGTCGCCTGGTTGTGGCTTGCCGGTTTCGAGAACCCTGAAACCTTGCGTACGTACTGGCGCGCTGCCTCGACCATGGCGTCACGATCGTCAATGACGCTGCCGTCTCTGAGTCGATGGATGGATCTGCACATATCGACGCCGCTCCTTGTTTCACACGGCGGGTTTCGCCATGGTTCCTTCGAAATTTGCAATGCTGTCCACCACGACAATGGGCGAACCGCCAGCCGCTGCGATGAAACTCGCTGCGATCGACGCTCTGTACCCACTGGCACAATGGACAACAACCGGTCCGTCATCGGCGAAGAGCTCAGGTCGCGCAGCAACGCCAGATAGGTGAACGAGGTCCGCGCCCGGAACAACTCCGGACTCATATTCGAGAGGGTCTCTGACGTCCAACACCGGAAGTGGCATCATGTCAGACAGTTCGCGAAAATCGATCGTTCGAATCGTCGCCAATCCACCACTGGCGAATCGTGCAACATCTTCAGGCCTGATGCGTCCGACAACGTTGTCCCACCCGATACGGACAAGGTGTGTCCGTATGGTCTCGGTGTGTTCGACGCTGCCGACAAGAACAAGCGACGAGTCCCACTCAAGTGTCCAGCCAATGTAGACAGCAGCATCGTTCGACACCTCAAACGAAAGCGAACCCGGAATGTGCCCCGAAGCGTATTCCGCGAAAGGGCGAATATCCACAATCGTCGCATCTTCGACATCCTCGACGCTGGTGAGCACGGAAAGATCTGCGGTCGGAGGGTCATCAATCGTGTCGAGGTTCGCGGGAGCCATATGGCGGTAGTACGACGGATACATCTTCATCGACATTGACTGTGCCATCGAGAACACCTCGACCGACGGCGCGAGCAGCGCGGGGTTGCGCAACTTCTCCTGAGAAATCGTGCTCGTGGAGTCCGCCGATCCCCCGGATGCACAGAACGATCCGGCGCCATGGGTAGGTGCGACAAGCGACGGATCGGGAAGCTCATTCGCAATCCGGTTGACAGATGCGAACTGGCTTGCCAGAAGCTCCTTGGTGTGGTCTGGACCAGAGAGGTCCGATCTGCCAACGGCGCCGACGAGCATCGAACCACCAGAGAAGATCGCAACGGACCCATCGGGAGACTCAAGCACGTACGACATGTGGTTGAACGTGTGACCGGGTGTGTGCATGGCGCGCACGACCCATCCCCCAACCTCGATGGTCTCGCCGTCAGCAATGCGATCGTGCCTGTACTGCGCGTCCGAGTTGGCTGGCAGGACATAGGCTGCGTCGTGCAGGTCCGCAAACCGTCTTCCTCCGCTGACATAGTCGTTGTGGATATGGGTCTCGAAGACCGCGACCAGCGGGACATCCACCTCGGCGAGTACACCTTCGAACCGATCAAGGTCACGCTGGATGTCGATCGCAACAGCCTCATTCCCAACAACAACGATGTAGGACTGATCAGAAAGACTTCTGGTAGGAATTTGGTGAACAAACGCAGATACATCTGCTGTAGAAATGTCGAGGATGACCACGGTGACACCTCCGCTTGGTACACCATCGGTGTACTTTAACCCCTACCCGTTCACGGAAGTTTGGCAGCATGTTCAAATCCCGAATCCACCGAGAGGTCGACGCACAGATGGCAGCTCGAATAGCAGCGCAATCCGGAACTGTCGTACTCGACATTCGAACACCCAAGGAGTACCAGTCAGGAACAATCGAGGGATCGATCAACATCGACTTTCATGGGCCGACCTTCAATGGCGACCTTGGCGAGCTCGACAAGGACGCCCACTACGTTGTCTTCTGACACAGCGGGAACCGGTCTGGTCAGGCCATGGGAACATTCAAGCGCCTTGGGTTCACCAACGTGAGTGATCTGCGCGGAGGCATAGAGAGCTGGCAGGAGTCTGGTCTCCCCATGGTTCTTCCCTAGTGGTAGTGTCGAGTCGATGATTTTTTCGGACCGAAGCATCAAAGAGGCAATCGCCGAGGGCAGGATCTCCATTGACCCGTATGACGAAGCGATGGTGCAGCCCTCAAGTATCGACCTGCGTTGCGGTCCCCATTTCAGGGTCTTCGAGAACCATCGCTATGCGTTCATCGACCCGAAGGCACCCCAGGACCAGCTCACGGTCGGCGTCGAAGCCGACGAAACAACTCCATTCATGTTGCATCCGGGGGAGTTCGTGCTCGGCTCGACAGCGGAAACCATCACCCTGTCTGACGACGTCGTGGCCCGCCTGGAGGGAAAATCGAGCCTTGGCCGTCTCGGATTGCTCATTCACTCAACCGCCGGATTCATAGACCCGGGCTTCTCTGGGCAGGTCACGCTTGAACTCTCCAACGTCGCCAACCTGCCGATCGCAATCTATCCCAACATGAAGATCGGGCAGATCAGTTTCTATCAGATGACCACACCCGCCGAGTTCCCATATGGCTCGCCAGAACTTGGTTCGAAGTATCAGGGTCAAGCGGGTCCAACACCGTCCCAGATGCATCAAGACTTTGGAGGTTCTTAATGACCAGTGAGTACGCGCGCGTCAGCGCCATCATGATTGACTGCCACGACCCAGAAGCGCTCATGGCTTTCTGGGGAGAGATTGTGGACGTGGAGGTCGCCACTCGTTTTCCCGGATACGTCTTTAGCACCAAGATGCCGGGCAACCATATCGGCCTGGCATTCCAGAAGGTTCCCGAGGACAAAACCACGAAGAACCGCCTTCA
Organism: Acidobacteriota bacterium; assembly: GCA_004356175.1. Lineage (GTDB taxonomy): Bacteria > Actinomycetota > Acidimicrobiia > Spongiisociales > UBA5794 > B3-G11. Next base: position 1,917 of record SMXV01000103.1, on the reverse strand, counting down.
CCTAGATCTGCGGCACCCTGATCCTGACGCCATAATCGCCAAGATTGAGAAGCTCGGGGGTGCTCGATTGAAGCGCTACGACACGGGTGGAGTTGGGTGGACCGTGATGACAGACCCAGAGGGCAACGAGTTCTGCATCGTCAATCACTGACGTCAAACACTTCAGCCAATACACCGTTCACGAACACTTCGCCCGGAGTCTCAACAGACCGCTTCAGATACCCCAGACCCATCGACCCTGCCGCAGATGTGACAATGCCAACAGCATTCCCCTCGATCCGAATGTCACAGTCCGCATCGAGCGCCTCATCATTCGGCGAGATGAGTTGCACAAGACGTCTCGGTGGTTTCGCTCCGCGGAAATATACCCGCGCTACAAATTCTTGACCGGTGTAGCAGCCCTTGTCGAACGCAACGAGCTTGTCAACAAGTCCTGTCATCGAGGGTGTTACGTCCTCGTGAATCTCGGTACCCATTGCTGGCCAACCCGCGTCAAGTCGTACTTGTTCGACTAGTTCTGCGTCACCCGTTGCAACTCCATCGGGAAGTGATACGTTCGGGCCTACAAGATCAACCGCTTCGTGCTCCTGCCAGGGAAGGGTCGCCACGACGGGTGCATCAGACTCAAAGGCAACCGCGCCCGGGCCTCGCAGGGCCACCCCTGGCCAATGATTCTCCTCGAACAACACATCCAGCCGAAAGAGGAGTCCGTCAAGACGGCTTCTCAGCGCCGCACCATATGACGTTTCGACGTCAAGAATGAAGTCACCGGTTTGACTCCTCGTGACTCTGAGCATGAACTCAATTCCACTTTTCGGGGCGAGCAGGAAGGACCACGTCGACTGGCCTGCCTGAAGAGAGTCGACGTCCTGTGTGAGCTGAGTTTGCAGGTATTGAGCAGCGTCAGCGCCGCCAACGATCACAATGTCTCGCTGTATCGCCGTCGCGGTAAGAGATCCCATCCGGCAATGGTACGACACAGAAACACCCCGCTACACGCGCCGTCCCGCAACCCAGGGTACCCGAACCGATATGGCGGCTCCACAGCCCACAGAAGGGGATTCGTGGGACTAAAACGCGATGCCTTCGGTGAGCCAAGCTACGAGATCGGTTCGGTTCGGTTCCTGGAGATGACCGGACTCGACGAAGTATGCGACGTCGACATAGTCAATGGACGCGGGGTCGTGTGTCGCCATCACGACAGTCGTTCCGCTGTGGGCAACGTCCTTGAGGATCGACAGGATTGCGGCACCTGTTGCAGTGTCCAACTCCCCTGTCGGTTCGTCAGCCAACAGATACTGGGGATCGTGCACCAGTGCGCGCGCAATGGCGACCCGCTGCTGCTCTCCACCGGACATCTCATCGGGACGATGGTCCATGCGATCGGCCATACCGACACGGCCAAGCGCTTGTTCAACCTTTGCACGGGCAACGGATCCCCGCCCCCCTGCCAAACGAAGCGACACGTCCACATTCTCCCTGGCAGAGAGAAGACGCAGAAGCATTGCAGACTGGAACACGAATCCGATCTTCGATCGTCTCAGATGTGCCGCAGCCCTCTCAGAGAGTCCGTCCACGCGATCACCATCGATCCATATCTCCCCGGTGTCGGGGCGCTGAAGTAATCCAAGCATGTGAAGTTGGCTTGTCTTGCCCGATCCCGATGGTCCGTAAAGTGCTGCAAACGTGCCGTGTGGAACAGAGAGGTCCACGTCAACTGCTCCGACCGCACCGTTGGGATAACGTTTCGTCGCACCACGCAGCTCAAGACTCATCAACGACGTCCTCTCGTTCCAGCAACACTCCGTCAGATACCACTTTCGCCCTGGCGTGTTCCGCGATTCCAGCCTGCTCCAACATGTCATGAGGGATCTGCACCATGCCTCGACCGTCAATTGAAACGAGCTCACTTGCGCC
>SMXV01000102.1 GCA_004356175.1 Acidobacteriota bacterium | reverse complement strand
GCCGTTATGCTCGGGTGTTTGCTCGTTGCCAGCCACCAGCCACACAAAGAACGAAGCAAAAACACCATCCATACGACTAAAACGTGACACACCCCTCCCTGCCCTCACAAGGTGAGGGTGTTGGCTTATGGCAGTGGGGTGGATAGGACGCTGTTGTGCCTTGGGTTGTGGGGTATGGGAGTTTCTGGTTGGTCGGGCTGGGGGGTGGGTACCGTGCTGTTGTGGTACCGGTTTGGGCGGGACGGTGGGTTGGGGCGGTTTGGGGTGGGGCCTTACTTTGCGAGAGCTGACTCGGTGGACGCTGTGGGCGATCGGTCGAGCATCGGTGTAGAGTGGCGGAACGATTTTCCCGCGTAGTTTGTGTGAAATGTCTTCTACTCCGAACGAGAATGAACGGCGGCTCGCTGCAGTGTTGGTTACCGACATGGTGGGCTTTTCGCGGCTCACGGAAATCGACGAACAGGGAACACTCGACCGAATGCGGGACCAGCGAGTCGATTTGATCGATCCGCTGATCAAGCAGCACCACGGAAGAATCGTGAAGACGACCGGAGATGGCTTGCTTACGGAGTTCGTGAGCGTTGTCGATGCCGTTGAGTGTGCGATTGCGATTCAAGAGTCGATGGTGGTCAGAGAGGCGGCGACGAGTGCTGATTCGAGGATCCAATATCGAATTGGAGTGAACCTGGGTGACGTCGTTGTGGAGGAAGGCGACATCTTTGGCGATGGAGTCAACATCGCTGCGCGTCTCGAAGGTATCTGTCGGCCCGGTGGTGTGTGTGTCTCTGACGTGGTGTACCAGAGCGTTGAGCACCGATTGCACACAAAATTTCGGGATCTTGGCCCACAATCTGTGAAGAACATCTCTCGGGCGATACATGCTTGGCAGTGGGAGCCGACGCACTCGCCGGATGTTCTCCCCGACGCACCTCAGGCTTGGGACCCTGACACGCAGGAGATCAAATTCGCGACCTCTGCTGATGGAGTAACGATCGCTTACGCCAGTGTCGGCTCGGGGCCCCCGCTGGTGAAAGCTCCGAACTGGATGAACCATCTCCAATACGACTGGAAAAGCCCCGTCTGGCGTCACCTCATGCAGGAGCTGAGCCGCAGCCGAACGCTGGTTCGGTTCGATCAGAGAGGCACTGGATTGTCGGATCGTGAGGTGGATGAAATATCCCATGAGGCTTTCGTCCACGATCTGGAGACGGTCATCGACGCGGTTGGACTGGAGCGCTTTCCCCTCCTTGGAATCTCACAAGGATGCGCCATCTCGGTTCGCTACGCCTACCAAAACCCAGACAAAGTCTCCGGGCTGATCCTGTATGGCGGCTATGCACAGGGAGAATCGAATAGGGGAGCCACGGAGTCTGACGATTTGCTCGAAGCGAAACTGGCAATCATTCGTCACGGCTGGGGCAGTGATGATCCTGCCTTCAGGCAGTTCTTCACCAACGGCTTCATGCCCGAGGCGACACCGGATCAGATGAAGTGGTTCAACGATCTCCAACGAATGTCTACCGAACCCGAGATGGCGATGAGAATACAGAGAGCCAACAGCCAGGTCGATGTCACGGACATTTTACCCAACGTCGACGTTCCCGCACTGGTCCTTCATGTCCGAGAGGACGGGCAAGTCCCGTTTGAACAAGGGCGTCTGATGGCCTCACTACTGCCAAACGCACGATTTGTTCCTCTTGAAGGCCGTAACCATTTGATGCTCGAAGACGAACCTGCCTGGACGCGGTTCGTTGCGGAAGTTCAGGGATTCCTTCGAGAGTTGGACGACTAGTGAGGAACCATCGCCAAACCTCCGCGGCCAATCTTACCTAGAGGGGCGACTGATTGGTAACGCCTTGGCTCACGATAAGTCTGCCTCGCTGTCGTTGAAGTAGGCACCGGCTGAAGACTCGAACAGAGACCTTGGCCTTGTGTACACCGACAGCATGGCGTCTGATTGGTGGCCCGTCACGATACGGACAGCCGATGTACTGATACCACGCCGATCACATTCAGATACGAACCCGGCACGCAGCGAATGGCCGGGCGAACCCCGCCCGCCCATATCCGGCAATATGGCGGCCAGCCGTATAGACCGTTAGGCGTGACCGACAGAATCTCGGCCATAGCCAATGACGTTGTGCTGCCCGCAAGGGCTTCGGCAGTAGCCTGCGTCATCGGTGACGACGATCTGCAATCGCCGCACCTCGCTCGAAGCTCGAGGAGATGAACCATGGACGGCGTCGCGATCGCTGCACTCGGCGGGCTGCTTATCTCGCTGGTCGTACGGGCCCGGTGGGTAGATTCCGTCTTCGACCCTCCATGGCGCACGGCGAAGCTCGTAGGCATGGCGGTCGCACTCGCTCTTGCCATCTTCTACCCACTCGGTTGGGGAGCGGTGGTACTGGTCACCGGAGCGATGCTGATCGAGCCGATCCTTCTGCGGCGTCCGCCAGGGGGCAACGACGGGCCGACACTTCGGTGACGGATCAGGGGTGGAACCCTCACTTCCTGCCCGCCCATATCCGGCATAATGTGTGGTCGGCCAACACCACACAGACACGTGATCAGGAACCCAGCAACACACACTGCATATACCCCACGGGGTATTTTCCTAGGGTCAACAGAATCCACACATAAACGGTCCACGAACCAGGCGGAAACCCAAGCCACCAAACGACAAACGCGTACTATCGGAGCCTGAAGAAACGACACAACAATACCCTCCACACACAAAACAAACCTGACACACCCCTCCCTTCCTCACTCCAGTGGGGGTGGGTGCATATGGCGGTGGGGGTGGTTGTGGTGGTTTGTGGGGTAGCGGTTTGGGTGTATGGGTGCGTTTGGAGTGTGCTGAGGGGTGGGGGGTACCCGCTGCTGTCGGGTCGCTGTCACCTGCTTGCGGTATCTCCGTGTTGTCAGGAACCAGGACGTCATCCACCGGCACACCAGCGCTGCCGGAATCATCGCGGGGCATTCCAACCTCCGTACCATAGATGATGGGAAGTCCGACTCTTGTAGCGTGCGCATGCATCTGCACCGCCCCCCTGAACCCATCATGGTCTGTCACACCAAGAGCGTCATACCCAAGGTCGGCAGCCCGCTCAACCAGCTCCCCCGCCCATGAGGCACCATCGAGAAAGGAGTAGTTCGTGTGGCAGTGGAGTTCGACGTACCTCGTCATGCCTCCATTCTAGTCGAACATACGTTCGACTAGAAATGGAGTGTTGGTGCCCGGTTTCACCGTTTATCATTGGAACCATGCAACGTCAGAACGCCCCCGAAGCAGCTTCAATGGATGAATCGGCTCCAACAGAGGAGCTCTACATCAAGTTGCGCAGGCTGGAAGCCGCCGCCACGGACACCACTTCGCCAAACGCCGCTTCCACAATCCATCTATCACGAGCCGCAAACGACGACACGACCGGGTTAAAGGCTCGCATTGCTGCACTGCGTGCACTGCTCTCCGACCGGGGTGTCGGCACCTCAGAGTAGCGCGACGATACCTGCGGTCACGGAAGCGTCAAATCTTCGAGAGGGCGCGCAGGGTCGATGCGGCTATCCCCTCGGCATCAAGACCGAGCCGGTGGAGGATCACATCGGGTTTGGCGTGCTGGAAGTAATCGATCGGTACACCGAGAATCTCGACCTGTGCTCTTGAGTCGAGGTCGCGGAGCGCGAGATGAACGGCAGTTCCGACACCGCCCTCCCTGAACCCGTCCTCAACACTCACCACAACGTCGTTGCCAGCCGCGTCATCCAACATCTTTGTGTCGAGCGGCTTCACAATTCGCGGATCCCATACCGTTGCATCAATTCCCTCTGCCTCAAGTAACTCCGCTGCTCTCAGGCACGCGTTGAACATCTTGCCAACACCAATGAAACACACTCGTCCGTTTCCGATGCGTGCCCGTCGAGCATCAAGGCCAGCGCCGACCTGGTCCTCAGGCACGGTCTCGGCAGGCGTCTTCGGCCAGCGGATGGACACAGGACCATCGCACAGGTCAATCGCAGCGGCAAGCATGACCTCGATCTCCTGGTAGGAGGACGGCGCCATGACCGTCATCCCGGGAACCTTCATGCAAAGGACCATGTCGAGAAGACCGTGATGCGATGGCCCGTCGTCACCGGTTACCCCGGCTCGATCCAGACAAAATATCACGTGCTCTCCGTGGAGCCCTACGTCGAGATTGACCTGGTCGATCGCTCTTGTAAGGAACGTCGAGTACAACGCAACGACAGGAACGAGTCCCTCCATCGCCATCCCCGCTGCAGACGCGACGGCGTGCTGCTCAGCGATACCAACGTCGAAGCATCGGTCCGGAAAACGATCTGAGAAGTCAAGTACACCAGTCGAATCTGGCATTGCGGCGGTTATCGCCACGAGCTGCGGGTGGACCTCTCCCAATTTCACTAGCGAATCGGCAAACGCCTCGGTGAAACTCCCTGGCTTGATGGATCCGGTGTCGTGCATCAGCTTGACGCTGTCGTTCTCCGCAGGTGCGTGACCCCTCCCCTTTTGTGTAAGAACGTGGACAACGACCGGGCCTGCGAACTCCTTCGCGCTAGTAAGGGCAGACTCGACAGCCTCGACATCGTGACCATCGTACGGTCCGAGATACCTGAGCCCAAGATCCTCAAAGAAGGCTGGCGGAGCCCACATCTCCCTAATCCCTGCCTTGGTTGCGTTGATTGTCCTCCCGAGGATCCGTCCGACGATGGGAGCCTTCTGGGCGACAGCCTCGAACCTCTTCTGCCGTTTCATGTACACGGGGTTCGCTCTGATGCTCATCAGACTTTCAGACAGTTTCGACACAGTAGGTGCGTAACTTCGCCCATTGTCGTTGAGCACAATCGTCACATCTCTGCCGCTGTGCCCAAGGTTGTTCAGACCTTCAAAAGCCATGCCACCGGTCATTGCACCGTCGCCTATGACGGCAACGACGTGGCCGTGGCCCTCCCCCGTGTCATGGAGTTCACGGGCAGTTGCAATACCATACGCGTAACTCAACACAGTGCTTGCGTGACTGTTCTCGATCACGTCATGCACCGATTCGGATCTGCTCGGATACCCGCTCAGACCCCCCTCTTCACGCAGATGGTCGAAGCCCTCTCGACGGCCTGTCACGATCTTGTGCACATATGCCTGGTGACCCGTGTCCCACAGAATTACGTCGCGAGGAGATTCAAAGACCCTGTGCAGGGCAATTGTGAGTTCAACAACGCCGAGGTTCGAGCCAAGATGGCCGCCGTGCGTAGCAACCGCATCAACAAGGAACTCCCGAATTTCGGTCGCCAATACCTCAAGCTTTTCGTAGTCAAGGCTACGAATGTCATCGGGACCTTCGATGTGTTCGAGGTACATTGTCGGTGAGTCTCCAGGAGCGATGTAGAAACGGTACCCGAAGCTCGCCCATTGTGTTCGGTACGGAG
>SMXV01000101.1 GCA_004356175.1 Acidobacteriota bacterium | reverse complement strand
GGTATAGAACGGCGACTCGGTCGACAAGCGAGTCACCGCGCCCATCTTGTCGACCGCCTCGGCGATGAGGCCAGGCGCGAGCGGGTTGTTTCGCAGTGAGGTCGTCGCGAAAGTCGAGCCCTCTGGGGCGGGCGAGAAGTAAAACGGTGGAGTCTCCATCGGCGCCCGCCAGACAACTTCGCCCGTCTCAGTATCCACTGCAACAAGGGCGTGTCCGCCGTCCTGCGCCGTCTCGGAGAACACGACCGTCGAACCATCAAGCCACGTCGGCGACCGGTAGAAGGAACTAGGCGGCGGTTCGATTGTTGTCAGCAACTCTCCATCCGAACCGTGAATCTCGACAACGCCCTGCAGTGTGAGCACCACAAGCCGATCGTCTGCGCCCTGTTCCTCCGGCGCCTCGGTCGTCGTCACAGCTGACTCTGTCGTCGAAGGCTCGGAGGCCGACGGTGTGCAAGCAGCCGCGACGAGAGCTAAAGCAAACCCAACGGCAACCATTCGTCCCATGCCCGCAATAGTAGGAACCATCTCCAGTTCCTGTGCCGACGGCGGCGGTGTATTCGGCGAAGTGGGGTACCTTACTGAGCTAGCGGAGATCGAGGGTCCATGGTGGAGTCAGACGTAGCGAACATGCCGGACGGCAGAGACCTGCTCAGAACAATGGGATGGGAGCCCCTTCCGTTCTCATGTCTGGGGCTGGTTCGCAAAACCGGTGAGGTCAAGGGCAACAACATCTGGTCATGGATCATCCTTGTGCCTTGGAGCTCCGAGGGAAAGCCCTGGATTGACGGCACCGAGATTGTCCAGGCAACAACGAAATCCGAGCAGGACGAACGCGCCGGCATTATCACAAAGATGCGCGGCATCCTCGACGACCGGTACGGCGAGTCGGTAGGGAATCGAGCCGTGGACACGTTCCTGGCAGAGGTCCTCGACGAGGGTTAGCGGTCTACTTCCGCCACATTCGGATCGCTTCGAGAAATTCGTCGCCGTACGTTTCAATCTTCTTCGAGCCGACCCCGCCGATTGCCAGTAGCTCTGAGTGGGTTCGCGGCATGACTGTCGCGATCTCTCGCAGAGTTGCGTCGTTGAAGACAATGTACGCAGGTACCTCACGCTCCCGCGCGAGCTGCAGCCTCAGGGTCCGGAGCTCTTCGAACAGTTCCCCCTCGCTCGACGACAACTCGAGCTGCACACGCGATAACCGATGCACGCCGGGCACAGGCGCCGCGTGGAGATCCGTACCGAAGTCGGTGCACCAGTCACACGACTCCCCGCAGTCTTCAATCTGTTCACCGAAATACCTAGCCACATACCGGTGGCGACACGATGCGGAATCGGCGAAGTCGAACATCTGTCGGACATGTTGCCTATCGGACGTTTCGTTGTCGCTGCCGGACACCATGCGTTCCAGCTGGATGACGTCTGCCCATGAGTAGAAGAGGTAGCAGTCGCTGTCGACACCATCACGTCCCGCGCGTCCTATCTCCTGGTAGTACCCCTCAAGCGACTTCGGCATGTCACGATGGATGACGAACCGAACGTTCGATTTATCAATGCCCATACCAAACGCAACGGTCGCGCACACGACGTCGATCGCGTCTCGGATAAATTCATCCTGCACCTGCGTTCGAACCTGCGATTCAAGACCCGCGTGGTACGCACCGGCCCTTATCCCGAAGGACCGCAGGTACTCCGCTGTGCTCTCGGCGGACTTGCGTGACAGCGTGTAGATGATTCCACTCTCACCACGGTGCATTTCGCAGATTTTACCGATGTAGTCGCGCACCTTGATCTGGAGCCCATCATGTGTGCCCTTCTTGAACACCTGCAGTTTGAGATTCGGACGAAAAAACGACGTCTCGACAACAAGCGGATCGTCAAGGTCAAGCTGCGTCGATATGTCGCTTCTGACTCGTACCGTCGCTGTTGCGGTGAGCGCAAGAATCGGAACGCCGAATCGAGACTTGAGGCCAACGAGCTGCCGATAGGCAGGACGAAAATCGTGCCCCCACTGGCTGATGCAGTGGGCCTCGTCAACAGCGACAAGCCGAACATCCGCCTGGTCGAGTACCGAAGCAAGCGATGATCCGAGGCCTTCGGGCGCAATGTACACAAGCTCGTACTCCCCAGCCCTGAGGCGTTCAATTCTCTCAGCCCTCTCTTCGAACGCGATGCTCGAGTTGATGAACGTTGCTCGAATACCGAGTTCCCTTGCGGCATCGACCTGATCCTTCATCAGGGCAATGAGCGGTGACACGACAAGCGTTGTTCCCCCCACAAGCCGAGTGGCGAGCTGGTACGTCAGTGACTTGCCTGAACCCGTCGGCATGACGGCAAGGCAGTCTCGACCGCTCAACGCTGCTTCTACGACGGCTTGTTGACCGGGGCGAAAGCTATCGAATCCGAACGTGCTTTTCAGTTCACGGGCCAAGGTATCTGCGTCAACGGCGACTGCGGCCCGAGCAGGTCTCGGCGCCGGCACATCGTGAGCTAGCGATTCGAAGGTCCCGGTATCGGCCGCTGCGGTGTCAGCTAGTGGCTCACCAGCAAGCATCTCCCAATATGCATCATCATCAGCCGATCCACTGCCAGTCACCGAACCGAGCATACCCATTCGATCCGGCGTCCCTCAGGCCGGCATCTGGTGCTGGGGGACGAGGGAAGGCGCTTGTTCGAGCGTCGATCAAGATGCACAATCGAGGTAGTGTCTCGGAATGTCCACTGCCTCTGTGATGTCCCCCGAAGCCGCTGGTCTCATCAAGAAGTACTACGCGTATTCAGCGATGTACACACTCGCCGCATCGATTATCTGGGGCATCAACACACTGTTCCTCCTCAACGCAGGACTGTCGATCTCCGAGGTATTCCTCGCCAATGCCGCGTTCTCGGCAGGAATAGTGCTGTTCGAGATTCCGACCGGTGTCGTTGCAGACACCATTGGACGACGAACGTCATTCCTGTTCTCCCTTGTAGTCCTTGCATCGTCGACCCTGGTCTATGTATACCTCGCAGAGATCTCCGCCGGTATAGTCGCGTTCTGCCTGGCTTCGGTATTCATCGGTCTCGGTTTCACGTTCTACTCTGGAGCGATGGAGGCTTGGCTCGTCGACGGGGTCAGTGAGTACGGATTCTCCGGCGACCTCGACAAAGTATTCGCGAATGCCCAGATAGTGAGTGGTGTCTCCATGATCGTCGGCACCGTCAGCGGAGGGTTCCTTGGCCAGGTAAACCTCTCAATTCCGTTCGTCGTGCGTGCGTCCCTGCTCGGCATCCTTTTCGTGTTCGCCTACTTCGGTATGCATGACATCGGATTTCAGCCGCGCAAGGTGACGTTGAGGACACTCCCTGCGGAGGCGAAGTCCGTCGCCGTCCGCGGAACACGCCACGCCTGGGGCTCTCGACCCTTGCGAGCCATCATGATCGCTGGCGCCATCCAAATGGGCTTCTTCATTTGGGCCTGGTACGCATGGCAACCCTACTTTCTCGAGCTTCTCGAAAAGGACGCCGTCTGGATTGCTGGCATCGTTGCCGCATTGATGTCGCTGGCCATGATCGCCGGCAACGGTCTGGTGCGATTCTTCACACGTTTCTGCGGGCGGAGAACGACTCTCCTGCTGTGGACGTCCGTGGTATTCGCGCTCGGTTCAATCGGAGTCGGCCTGGCAACGTCCTTCCCCCTTGCGCTCCTCTCCCTGCTCATCGGGGCAGTCGCTCTTGGTGTCCAGATGCCAATTCGACAGACGTTCATCCATGGCATTGCACCATCAAGTGAACGGGCAACGGTGGTGTCGTTCGACTCGATGATCACAGGCATCGGAGGCGTCGGTGGCCAGGTGGCACTTGGAGGGTTCTCTGAACGTCATGGATACGCGGCTGCCTACATCGTTGGCGGGACCTTTGTGCTTCTCGCTCTCCCCTTCATCCTTCTTGCACGACGTCTGAAACCTGACGCCGACCGCTTCGAAGGTACGAAGACACCTGACGTACCCTCTCACGATGCACCTGCTGAGCCTCGAATCGGTGACGAAGAGCTTTCCTGAGACACCAGTGCTCGAGAGCGTCTCTCTTGGCATCTCATCGCGAGATCACATCGGAGTCATCGGCAGGAACGGCTCAGGAAAATCGACCCTTCTCGCCATAGTTGCCGGAACGGTCGAGCCGGACAGCGGATCGCTCACGAGAGCAAAAGGTCTTCGGGTAGCGACATTGGAACAGGACCCCCAGTTTCCTGATGATGCCACCGTGGAAGACGTCCTTGGCGGAGAACGCTCGGCGATTGCTCTCGGAGACCGCCTCGGCCTCACAAGCCCAACCATGATGTGTTCTACGCTGTCGGGCGGACAACGGAAGCGACTTGCGCTGGCGATGACGCTCGCCCAGGAGTGCGACGTCATCATCCTTGACGAGCCAACAAATCACCTCGATGTCGACATTATCGACTGGCTTGAGGATCATCTGAGGTCTCGCAAGGAGGCGCTGCTGCTTGTGACCCATGACCGGTACCTACTGGACCGTGTTGCGAATCGTGTCGTTGAGGTGCACAATCAGAAACTCCACACGTACGTGGGTACGTACGAGGAGTACCTCGAAGCTGCCGCGGCACGAGCGGTCGTTGAAGCAACGACGGAACACCGACGTCAGCAACGAATCAAGACCGAATTGGCTTGGCTGAGGAAGTCTCCGAAGGCGAGAACGTCGAAGTCAAGGCACCGGGTGAAACAGGCAACCGAGTTGATAACCCAACAGGGCAGACAAACTCGCCAGGAACTGTCGATCGATCTTCCCTCTCGACGCATCGGGTCAAAGGTCGTGAACCTCCACAACGTCGGCAAGGAGTACAACGGAACATGGGTACTTCGCCACGTTGACTACAAACTGCAGCCAGATGCCAGAATTGGCGTGGTCGGGCCGAACGGGTCAGGCAAGACGACGCTGCTCAACCTGATTGCGGAAAACATCGCGCCGGACGAAGGCAAGGTCGTGACTGGTTCGACCATTCACCACGGCTGGTACGGCCAGGACCCGCGGCCCATCAACGCACATATGAGGGTGCATGCTGCGGTTCGCGAACACCTCGATGAGATAAGGCTCGACAGTGGAATCAGGGTATCTGGATCGCAGATGCTTGAGCGATTCCAGTTCACCAAAGCGCAGCAGCAGTCCGAGGTTGGAGATCTGTCCGGCGGAGAGCGCAGGCGCCTTGAACTTCTGCTCAGCCTCATCGAAGCACCGAACCTTCTCCTCATGGACGAACCGACGAACGATCTCGACATTGAGACGCTCAACGTGCTTGAGGAGTATCTCGATGCGTGGTCGGGAGCGCTGGTCGTTGCAAGTCACGACCGCTACTTCCTCGACCGGGTGTGCTCGGACATCCTATCCATCGAGCCGGATGGCGCTGTACGTCACCATCCCGGCGGGTGGTCGTCGTACCGGAAACACGTTCTTGCTCGATCGGCCAAGACGGCGAAGGCCCGGCCCTCTGGTCGGCAGAAACAGAACCCACAACGAACGAGCCTGACATACAAGGACCAGAGAGAGCTCGACTCCCTGACCGCCGAAATTCCGACTCTCGAGATGCGCAAGGAAGCTCTGCACGCTGACCTCGGTGCTGCAATGGGCAATGTCGAACGCACCACCGACCTCGCCCAACAGTTGGCGGCGACACTTGCGACGTTGGATGCTGCCGAAACCCGCTGGCTCGAACTAACCGAGACAGCGGAGAGCCTGGCACGGAGATAACCTGCCCGCATGGAAAACATCACGGTGAAATGGCTGTCCTCGTTCCACACCCTGCTCTATCACACAACGGGTGGGCGGGTCGGACACCGCCTTGTGAACAACGACATGCTGCTACTCGCCACCACAGGCCGTGTGACCGGCAAAACACACACAGTTCCGTTGCTGTACCTCACCGACGGTGACCGTCTCGTAGTGATCGCGTCCTACGGCGGCAGACCAGATCATCCCCAGTGGTACAAGAACTTGCTCGCCACGCCACAGGCCAGCGTACAAATAAACACCGAACGCCGTGACGTCACCGCGGCCACAATGAACGAGACCGACCGTGCAGTCTGGTGGCCCAAAGTCGTCGCCGCCTACTCGGACTACGCCGAATATCAATCCAAGACCGACCGGCAAATCCCCCTCGTCTTCCTTAGCTGGTCCGAGCTCGCCTGACCCCTCTCTGCTCTGAGCTCCACTCCTCACTCTCGCAACCGCCGCCAACCTCACCGTCGACCGCAAGAATCTCGTCTCAAGAGGCAACCTCTCCCTCTGGCTCATAAAGAAGACCCAGGAGCACAGGTCAGTATCGACTGCACACGCTCCTAGACGACGATTCAACGAAGCCACGTCCAACCTTTAGGGGGGGACTTTGGTTGGCGGGAGGCCGCGAGAGGCGTGGATTTGGGCGAGGTGGATCGTTGCTGTTGGTGGGTCAAGCAGAGCG
>SMXV01000100.1 GCA_004356175.1 Acidobacteriota bacterium | reverse complement strand
CTCTGATCTGTTGGATCTTGCGAAGCTCGAAGTTTCAAAAGCTCAAGCCCGGCGCGGAGGCACTCTAGACGATGGCCGATCTAGCCGGGTCAACCGCAACGCCCGTGGTGGGCGCAAGAAGAGCAGGGTCAACCAGGCCACGCTCGAACGTGCGCTCAACTCGGACAATGAGAGGGACTGGGGCGGAGTTCTCGAAGATCTCCTGTAACCCCAGCCCGTTGGAGGGTCGGTAAAATGCCGACACCAGAAGGAACTGCAACAACTTACGACATCTTCGAGGCGGCACGCGAAGACTTGATCGACGTGATCACCATGATCTCGCCGACCGAGACCCCGTTTTTCGCGTCCATCTCGAAGGGTAGGGCACACGCAACCAACCACGAATGGCCGACCGACGAACTCGAACCAGCCGTGCTTCAGACCTACGTCGAAGGCACGGACAGCCCGCTTGCAACGTCGCTCGACCGCGTTCGCGGGAACAACTTCACTCAGCCTTTCGTCAACACCTTCCATGTGTCGGCGACCAAGGAAGCCGTAGACGAGGCGGGTGTGAAATCGGAACTCGCCTACCAGGGCGTCAAGAAGATGAAGGAGCACAAACGCGACATCGAGAAGACCTTCTTCTCCTCCTCGCAGGTCGGTGTTGCCGGTGGACTCGCCGCCGCTCGCCTGATGAAACCGATCAAGCAGTTCATCTCCGCGTCGACACCGGATCATCGCGTTGCGCCGGGGGCTACGCCCACTGCGGACACGAAGATCACCGAGGACGACCTCAACACGGGGATGGAGGCTTGCTGGAACGAAGGCGGCATGGTCGACACGGTGTTCTGTAGCGCCAAGATCAAGCGTCGTTTTTCGGGCTTCACCAAGACCGACATCGCCATCTCGGGCACCGACGCTCCCATCCAGCAAGACCTGCGGTCGATGGGCGTGGGCGAGCGCAAGCTGGCCAAGCGGATCGACGTTTACGAGGGCGACTTCGGCGAGGTCCGCATCGTTGCTAATCGGTTCATCCCGATTACCACCGGCAGCGGAAGCTCGACGGATGTCTACATCCTCGAATCGCAGCGCTGGGAGATCCCGTTCCTCACTCCGACCAGGATCGAAGACCTGGCCAAGGGTGGCCCGTACATGAAGAAGCACGTCTACTCGGAATTGACCGTCGCCGGTCGCGCCGAGAAGGGCAACTTCGTGTTCGAGACTGTGGACAACGCCATCTAGCTGGGGGTTTGCTAGGGGGGAGGGTTGCACTAACTACCGCGCCCTCCCCTACTTTTGGGGACGACATGGACAGAAAGCAGAGGATCGAAAAACAAGCATTAGAAATGGATCTTCGCATCTCGTCTCCAGAGGAAGACATTCCGATGTCTCAGTACAAGCGCAAGAGTTGGAGGGCGGAAGAGATCCTTCAGGGTATCTTGGAGCGATGCGACCCGCGTGGAGAGCACGCTAAAGATGTCGCGGCCATCCGCCAGTCGTTGACGGACAACGGCACGATAAGCAACACGGGTGGCGCTCAACGAACCCTCGGCCTGAGCGTCGGCGGGACCATGCGCTTCGCCGGTTCGATACCGGAGGAACTTTGGTACGCAGACCAGATGCTCCATCCCTACCTGAACGTCAAGGAGCGGTGCAGGAAACTCCTCAAGGAGTTCCCGCAGTTCCGCACGGGGAACATCTGATGGCAAGATTTTCACTCGACATCGAGACGGGCGGTCGTCCCGTCAACAAGGCAAGCGTATCGGTGTGGGACGAGGACGCCGGGGTTGCCGAAGGCAACGAAGATGCAGGCTTCAACCCTGGTATGGAGAGGTCGATATGGTCGGACAACGCGATGGCGACTCTCCTCACGCAGCCGATCCTGTCGGACTCCAACGGCGACGTTGTGTTCTTCCTTCCGTCTATGTCTAAGATCGCAATCAAGGTGACTCGCGCTGGGTTCGGTACGAGGTGGTACCGGCACATTGATGTCACCGGAACGGACCCGATCTAATGCCCGAGCAACTGAGCGTCAACCTCACTCCGCTTCTTCCTGGTTGGACATACGGAGAGATTGTCGAGTACTTCGCGGAGAGGTTCGATGACGAGAAGCCACACATAAGAACGATGATCAAGCAGGTCTTGAACGAGATCGTCGCCAGGTGGGACTGGAAGTGGCTGCACGCATCGTCGGTGGTCACGACCGAGTCTGGGGTGTCCTCGTCTCCGCTCGAAGCCGACCTGCTTCAGTTAGACACAGAGATCATGGTCATTGTCGGATCTAGCCGCCGGTCCATCTACAAGCGCCCGCTGGGATTCATTCGGGACTGCCAGGCAGGGCAAGGAGCGGGCAGCGGCACCCCTCAGTACTTTGCCGACACCGGAGACGGCAACGTCGAATGGTGGCCGACTCCGAGCAGCGAGTTTCAGATCCTCTACGATTACACTAAGTACGTCAGCGACGACATCAACGACGACTCAGTCCCTCCGATCCCCCGTCACTGGCAGCACGTCTTGATCAGCGGCGTCGAAGAGATCATGAGGATGGACGACGACCGCGAAGACGGAGCGACTAACCTGGCCCGGCGCAAGTTCGAGAAGCAACTCCTAGACATGATCTGGCGTGAAGAGAGCGGGGAGCTTGTGCGTTCCGTTCCCGACATCCTTCCTCCTGATGTGACGGTGTGAGGTGACTAATGGCTAAAGAGATAGCGTCACAATCGGTCAGGATCAAACGCATCCAGAAAGGCGTAGCCGCAGAGAGCAAGGTCGCCGAGCGCAAAGCTAACAGGATAGGTGCGTTCATTAAATCAAAGAGTGCGGCTAGGGCCGCCAAGGAGAATCGCTTCACCAACACGCGGACAGCCGAAATCGCAGCCCGACCGCGCACGTTCAAGAAGAAGTGAGTCCGTGCGAGAGATCCAACGCATTCCGATCACTCGGTTCCTCGGTATCGGGGCCAATGGCGAA
Organism: Acidobacteriota bacterium; assembly: GCA_004356175.1. Lineage (GTDB taxonomy): Bacteria > Actinomycetota > Acidimicrobiia > Spongiisociales > UBA5794 > B3-G11. Next base: position 2,733 of record SMXV01000100.1, on the reverse strand, counting down.
GCGGCGTCCAGGCCGATACGTCAGACGCAAGACGGGTTCGGGTTGTTCTTCAAGGACGCCCGCAACTTCCACTCGCCTGAAGGAATCCTCACTAACAAGGGCATTGGATACGTCGAACACACCGACAACACCGTGCCGGGCAGCAACGAGTGGCGTCTACTTTCCTGGCTGCTTCGTGACGACGGTCGGCATCTTGTCGGCGTAGCCAACGGTGAGTTCTTTGACCAGGGAAACCTGTCGGGTGTGTGGATCAGTAAGAAGACTGGTCTAAGCGCGACCGAGAAGTGGATCTCGAAGCAGTACCGAGAGGATCTCTTTCTCGTCAACGGCGTAGACACGCCAAGCGTCTACGACGGCACGACATTCAACGATTGGTTCATCATCGAGGCCGCTACGATCGCAGCACCGACAGACTCCGGGTCCGGCTCGTTCTCTGCCGCGGTTGGCTATCGCTATCTGTACTTCTACAAGCGTTCGAGCGACGGGTTCCTGTCTCCGGCAAGCCCCTTGTCCGTGACGACGGGAGTGTTCTCTAACAGCCTGCAAGTGGACGTGCCCCTCACGTCTAAGACCACGCAGGGCGTAGACCTGATCTCGATCTACCGCACGACGGACGGAGGAGCGACGTTCAGGTTCCTAGTAGACGTTTCAAGTTCTGTTTCGACTTACGCGGACTCGACGGACGACACAGTGCTGTCGCTCATCGAAGCGCCGACGATCACGTCTATCTCGGACTTGCAATTTACGATGTGCGAAGTCCTCGGGGATCGCATCTACTTCGCCGGGATCATCGAGGAGGGGACGGCTAGACCGACTCGCGTTCGTTGGACGTACCCCGGCCAGCCGTGGCGAGTTGAAGCGTTGGCCTTTACCGACGAGATCGAAGAGGTCGTGTCGGCGATGCTCAAGGTGAGAGGGGGCCTGGTTGTATTCAATCCCAACGAGGCCCAGTTTGTACGCCATATCGGCGGCGGCGCGCACGACGTTGAGTCTATGGAACTTCCGGGCGCTCACGACCGCTTCTCTGTCCAGTCGCTACAGGACGGTGCTGCCTGGTTCGACGGTAGCTCAGTCTATGTTGCGACTCAAAGAGAAGGCTTCTTGGATCTGGGAGATCCGGTCGAGCCTGGTAATGCGGATAGATCAACGCTCTCGGGGGCCTCCGTCGAAGCGATCTTCGATGATGTTATCGACTGGGACTCGTCGTGGATCTCGTACCACCTGGACAACGACTACGTCGTCTGCGGTCTAACTTTTAACGGGACGAGTCCAGACGCCTTGCTGATCTTCGATAGGGCACGCAGGGCTTGGTGGCGCATTGAGTACGGCGGAGCGTACCCGGTCCAGGTTCCGGCCAACCCGCAGGACAGAGCGACAAAGAATCTCCTGATCGGTCAAGTCGACGGGTCTCTGATCACTGCGTTCTCTGGCAACAACGCCAATGGATCTGTGCTCAAGCCCAAGGCTGAGGCCAACCCTCTCGACTTCAACATGGCCCAGCAGAAAAGATTTCGTTACGTCGATGTCTTCTGGGATGTGGTGGCTGCCATCACTCTACAGGTGTCGTGGTTCTTGGACGTTCAACGTGCCACTCAGACATCTCAGGTTTCCCTGTTGGCATCAGGGGATGTCCTAGACGATACGTTCTTTCTAGACCAGTCGATCATGGGTGGTGAGTCAAGACTGAGCAACCGCTTCCGTGTCGGTAAGGTCGGCGACTACCTCTCGTTCATAGTGGAAGAAACTATCGGCTTGAACCAGGTCACGATTCCCAGGATTGACCTGTACTTCCAAGAGTCTCCGAGGAGGCGTCCGTAATGCCTCTGTATGACGAAGGTTACGCATCTCGTGATCGTGGATTCGGCAAGCGTGAAAAGCTAGACCGTTACCGCAGGCGTCGGTTCCACGAAGGACCGAACGTGCCGGACGTTGCGATCTCCGCATACGATATGTGGCACGACGACAGCGCCGATCGGTACTACGCAGTGAGTAAGTCTCCTGACGGAGTACCGCGAGGCGTCGAGCTTCTACCGTTCCCGATTTCTGCTGGCGGCCCCGGCGGAGGCTCGTCGGATTGGGTCGGTCTAACCGACACGCCTGGGACGGTCACGCCCAACTGGGTTGTCGGAGGCAACCCTGGAGGCACGGCCCTCGTGTTCATCGACCCGGCCACTCTTGGAGGAGGCGGCGGCGGAGACGTTAGCGGTCCAGGTAGTTCTACGGACAACGCCATCGCTCGCTGGGATGGCACATCCGGCACTCTGCTGGCGAACAGCGCGGTCTACGTCCTAGACGGAGGAAAGATCGGTATCGGCACGACAACCGTTCCGCACGCTGGCGTCGGCAACCCGACTACGGTTCTTGCCTTCGACGCCCCCGGTGGAAGCAACACTGGACCGCACGTCCAATGGACTGTTGCTAACGACGATCACCCAGTCATGCAGATGTACGTTGGCGGGCATGGGAATGTCCAACTCGTCTTCGATGCCTACAACGATGGCACGGATTGGATAGCCTCGGGGAAGCACGGCGCTCGGATTTGGCAGCAGGGCAGCGGTAACAACACCTACCACGGCCTCCATTTTCAGACCTACAATGCCAAGGTGCAAGGAAATCTGATCCCAGATAATCATTCTCATTGGAAGAACCGTCTGAAATTCTTTGAGGATGGTCCGGTCCAAATCTGGAGCGGCAACAGCTATTTGATGCTGGGTGGAGACGGAAGCGACTTTG
>SMXV01000099.1 GCA_004356175.1 Acidobacteriota bacterium | reverse complement strand
TTCACGCTGGGGCTTGTTGTTTCCGCTCTTATTGGGTTCGCCGTATGGGTCATAAGCGACATTCCTCTGTCGTCAACGGTTGGGTACGCCTTGATGCTCTACGGTGTCATATTTCTGCTTGCAGGTGGGTCGACGGGGGGCGGATACACGAATCTGGGGATGGGGGCGCTCGGGTCGCTGACGAGGACTGGTCGTACGGACGAGCTACAGCAGTCAGAATATTCAGGGCGCAAACCAACGCCACGAGAGCGGCTCGACAAGGGCCTTCGGCCTGAAGCGAACCCGCGGGCGTTCTGGCAGGTCATTGGCGGATGCCTCTACCTCGGTCTCGGGCTGCTGATTGTGAGCGTATTCGGGTGACACAAACGACCGGGGATCACACGCCGGAGGAGCGACGAAACGCACGAGTTATTCTGAATCGGTTGGTGAAGCTGTATCCCAATGTGACCACCGCTCTCGCGTATGACGAGCCGTGGCAGCTACTGATTTCGACGGTTCTCTCGGCGCAGACGACGGACGAGAACATCAACAAGGTTGCTCCGGTGTTGTTTGGGAGGTATCCGACACCCGCAGACCTCGCGGGGGCGAAGCCAGAGGACGTGGAGAAGATTATTTTCTCCACCGGCTACTACCGCCAGAAGACCAAGAGCATCATTGCTCTGAGCGGTGACCTTGTCGACACATATGACGGTGAAGTTCCATCAACTCTCGAAGAGCTTGTGATGCTTCCTGGAGTTGGTCGCAAGACTGCCTCGGTGGTCCTTGCGGAGGTCTGGAACCTCCCCGCGATCGCTGTCGATACACATGTGAAGCGGGTGATGAACCGACTCGGGATTACTTCATTCACCGATCCAGAGAAGGTTGAACGTGATCTGAGAGAGTTGTATCCGCAGGATCGCTGGTCTGACATTTCCATGACGGTGATCCAATTCGGTCGAGACGTGTGTGACGCAAAAAGGCCGCGCTGCTGGGAGTGCCCGCTTCGGGACCGATGTGCCTTTGAGGACAAGGCGGTAGGGCCGCACCACTGATGGGGTTGGTCCGCCGAGCATTCATGCGCAACCCGCGTGATGGGGCAATCGCTGCTCTTGCGATTCCTGCGCTCGGAACGCTTGCGATCGACCCGCTCATTTCGATCATCGACACGATATGGGTCAGCAAACTTGGTACCTCCTCACTCGCTGCCATTGCAATAGCGTCGGCCGTCTTTGGAGCCGTGTTTGCAGTGCTCGGATTTGTGCATGTCACGATCACTCCGCTGGTTGCCGGTGAGGTCGGGCGGAACAACCTTCCTCAAGCTGGTGGCGTCACCAAGGGTGCCTTTGTCGTCTCCGTGGGCATCGGAGTTGTCGTTGCCGGTGTTGCCGTACTGCTCGCGGAGCCGGTGGTGGAATTGTTCGGAGCATCAGGCGATGTGTTGGCTCAGGCGGTCTCCTACCTGCAGATTCGGATGCTGGCCCTTCCCGCGATGCTCGTTGCCATGGTCGGCCACGGCGTTTATCGCGGACACCAGGACACGAGGACACCGTTGTACGTGACAATCGCGATGAATATCGTAAACCTCGTTCTCGACCCGATTCTCATCTTCGGTCTTGGCATGGGCATTGTGGGCGCAGCCTGGGCCACCGTCATTGCTCAATTGATTGCGGCAACAGCGTTTCTCGTGCTGATGTTCGGCCGCGACCGATCAAAACTCGGTCTCAATGGTCGGATTGGTGACGCACGGGGAATTGAAGTCTCGACGATTCTCGTCAAGGGATGGCCGATGATGGTCCGCTCTATGGCCCTCCTGTTTGCGCTCACTGCAACGACTGTTGCGGCGGCGCGGATCGGAGTTGCCGAAGTGGCAGCCCACCAGATTGCGTTCCAGATCTGGCTCTTTCTGGCCTTCGTGCTCGACTCTCTCGCCGTTGCCGCGATGGCGATGATTGGCATGGACCTTGGGAGAAAGGACACGGCTGCGGCTCGGGATCTCGCCCACCGAATGCTTGCGTTGGGACTCATGATGGGTGCCGTGCTGGGGCTCGGCCTCGCGATTGCCGAACCCTTCCTTGCGGGACTGTTCAGCGCAGATGTTCCAGTGTCCGAGGGTCTCTCGTCGATTGTGTGGATTGTGGTTCTTCTTCAACCGATCACAGCGCTGGTCTACGTATGGGACGGGATCGCGATCGGCGCAAGCGCCTTTCGCTTTATGGCGGTCACGATGGTTTGTGGTGCCGCGGTCACTGTTTTATGTCTTGCACTCATCGGAGACACGCTGACGGGGGTGTGGTTGTCGATTGGCGCTCTGAGTGTCAGCCGACTGGCGGCCTCTTTGGGCTGGCAGATTTTCGGGCCGCTGGCGCGCGAACAAGATCCATCCCCATCGTCTCCGGTAGACGGGTCACGAGAACAATTGAAATGAGCACGCCAGCGCCGAGTGTCGAGACGGTTGCTCCTAAACCTATGCGATCAATCAGCACGGCACCTGTAGCGAATCCGCTGATCGAGCCGATGATCGCGACATTGGTTATCCATCCGGACGCCGTTGCGCGTACCCGTGTTGGAAAGAGCTCCGATCGCTGAGCACCAAAAGAAGGAGCGAGCATCGTTGCACCGAATGTGGCAAGGAAGATCGACCCGGCGAGGAACCAGCCGGCATCGAGCAGGTAGAACCCGACCCCTCCGACCAGACCAATTGCGAGGGCGGCGATTGTCGTCGGTTTCCTGCCAATTGTGTCGGCAAGGCGCCCGCCAATCAGAAGCCCACTCGCACCGATTCCAGACGACACGATGAGCAAGAAACGTGCTGCCCCAGATTCCCAGAGTAGGTCATTGATTAGTCGTTCAAGCACGAAGTCAAAGGCAGGAGAGGAGAATGCCGCAACGAAGAAGGCCACGCCTGCAAGGGGCCAGAAGTGCTTCGACAAACCCATGCCGAGTGCTTTACGGAAAGGAATCTTGGGTGCTGGTGTGAACGCTCTGCTCTCCGGAAGAAATTTCGCGAGCAGAGGTAGTAGAAGGAGGCCAAGAGTTGAGAACGCGAAGAGAACCCGCCATGCATCGCCACTCGCCTCAGCAATCGGCAAGAGAAGCAACCCGAGGCCAACACCGAGCGAACCTGCCAGCCCGTAGAGACCGATGCCGAAGGCGCGAATCGCTGGCGTGAGTTCCTCTGCAATGAGGACGATCGTTATCGACGCGATTGCAACAATGGATATTCGTACCGCTGCCTGGCTCACGACGAACACAACGAGCGAGGGCACGAACGCAGTCAGGAGCGACCCAAACGCCATAAGGACGAAAGCAGCCAGAAGCGGTCGTCGCCTTCCTGAGCGGTCGGCTGCAATTGCGAAGAAGACTCCGAGAAGAGACGCTGCACGGACGCCAGCGAACATGAGGCTCATCTGACCTTCGGAGAGCTCGAACGTAAGCCTCACAAATGGGAGTGTGTGCGCCATCTGGCTTGCCGCATATGCCGCGACAAAGCCGATCATGGAGGTGAGAAAGACAATGCGGCGGTCTGATGGCCGGAAAGACGTCGTCTTGTTTTCAGTGTTCAACACCCACGGGACGATAGGTGTCCTGCCGTACGAAGTACGACCGGAGGATCGGATGACCGGACGACGGAAAGACCCAGTCTGCAACTTCCATCTTCCAATCTTCCTGTCTTCTCATCTTCTTGTCGTCCTGTCCTTCGTCGTACTACGACCCGCTCTTGGCGACCCCACTTATTGCTCACCGTCCTGGCCCGTCAGGGCAGCCAAGACGGGAACATCGCGGGTTCTAATACCGTTGTGACACCGACAGGCTCCGACCAAGGACAGAACACGCGTGGAAGTTTCGCTCATTGCAGCCCTACTGGCGGGGACGGCATCGTTCCTGTCGCCCTGCGTTCTGCCTCTTCTTCCGGGGTACGTGTCGCTCATGTCGGGATACGACATGAACGAGCTTGCAGAAGGCGACGTGTCGATGCGCAGAGTTGTCGGAAGAACAGGGCTCTTCGTTCTGGGCTTCACGATGGTTTTCGTGGCCCTCGGTGCCACAGCAACATCCCTGAGCGGCTTTCTGAACCAGGCAATATTCACAACCATCGCGGGATGGACCATCATTGCGATGGGTTTGTTTATTGCGCTATCTGCGGTGTGGACCCCTTCCTGGCTGCTGCCGATTATGAAGGACCGTCGCATGGAGTCCTCAGGGGCTTCAAGACTTGGGATATTCGGACCGCCGGTCATGGGAGCTGCGTTCGCCTTTGGATGGACCCCATGTATCGGTCCATTTCTCGCTTCGGCTCTTCTGCTGGGCGCAAACACAGACACCGTCGGGCGGGGAATGCTTGTGTTGCTGTTCTACAGCCTTGGACTTGGCATTCCGTTCCTCGTCACGTCGCTGCTGCTCGCAAAGGCCTTCTCAGCGTTCGACTGGGTGAAGAAGTACCTCGTTCAGATCACCGTCGCGTCCGGGCTGATGCTTGTCTTGTTCGGAGTACTCCTGGTCACAGGGGAGATAACTCGGCTCTCGAAATTCTTCACCGACCTGCTTATCCGCCTTGGACTCGACGACTTGGCGCAAGTGTGATGAACCGTCTGTAGTGTCTTCGCAATGCGGATCTCACTCGACGAACAGTCATTCATCACACTTGCACATCGATACCCCGTCGTGCCGGTTTCCGTGGAGATACTGGCCGACTATTTGACGCCGGTCGGCGTGTATTCGCGTCTCGTTGGTGAGAATGACGGCATCCTTCTTGAATCTGTTGAGGGTGGCGAGCGATGGGCACGATGGAGTTTCGTCGGATGGGATCCTGCCTTCACCGTGAGGTCCCACTCAGGAATAACAACATGCTCGGATGCCAGTGTCACGATTCCGAGCGGCAACCCCCTTGAAGTGATAGAAGCGCTCATCGCACAGTTCTCGGTTCCAGACGACGACGACCTCGGGTTCGCCGGACCGGTACCTCCTCTGCATAGTGGTGCTGTCGGATACCTCGGGTACGACATGGTTCGCTACATCGAGTCTCTTGACGGCATGCCGCATGACGACAGGAAACTTCCGGAGATGCTCTGGCAATTTGTTGGTGGCCTCGCAGCGTTCGACCGGCTCCGCGACACGCTCACGCTCATCGTGAACGTCTTTGTTGGGGACAATCCACGTCAGGACTACGCTGACGCCGTCGCGAAACTTGAGCAAGCGATTGAGAGCCTTAGTGAAGTTGAACCTGCGTCAATCATGGAGCGACCGTCCTTCACCGATGTTGCAGAATCCAGGGCGAACCTGACACGCAGTGAGTTTGAGGAGATTGTTGAGTGTGCGATATCGCTGATCAAAGCTGGCGATGCCTTTCAGATAGTTCCATCCATACGCTTTGAGACCGATTTCGATGGTGAAGCGTTTGACGTGTACCGGGCCCTGCGTCTTGTGAACCCATCGCCTTTCATGTTTCACATTCGGTCGGGCGATCTCGCTGTTGTTGGATCCTCTCCAGAGCTCATGTCGAGGGTGGACAACGGCCGGGCGTACTCGCGTCCCATTGCAGGTACACGCCCTCGTGGCTCGACGTTGGATGAGGATCGCGACTTCGAGGCAGACATGCGGTCCGATCCAAAAGAACTGGCCGAACATACGATGCTTATCGACCTGGCGCGTAACGATCTCGGCAGGGTGTGCAAATTTGGGTCGGTGGTCGTTGACGACCTCATGGTGACGGAGCGGTACTCGCATGTGATGCACATGGTCTCGGGCCTCAGCGGCGACCTGCGAGAAGGGGTTGGACCTATCGATGTCCTGAGGGCAACCTTTCCCCACGGAACAGTCACAGGAGCACCAAAGATTCGTGCCATGGAGATTATCGACGAGCTTGAGCCGACGGCAAGAGGACCGTACGCGGGAGCTGTCGGATACATCGACTTTTCCGGGAATCTCGACACCGCCATTGCGTTGCGCACCTGCGTTATTCACGGGACAACAGCATGGGTCCAGGCGGGCGCGGGTGTCGTCGTTGACAGCTCTCCGAGCGCCGAATATGACGAATGCGTCGACAAGGCGAAAGCCGTGCTGTACGCGATTGCCGCCGCGGGTGAGTTCGGCCGTCGGTAGTGTGTTGGGATGCTAGCTGCGATTCTCGAATCGGCTGATCGACGTGCCAACGACGCCGCGCAACGCGTCGCGGACCTATCGAGACGCGCCGCTGGTCAATCGCGAGCGCGCGGTTTCGAAAACGCCGTTCGGGATGGCCGATTTGGCGTCGTTGCAGAAATCAAGCGACGCTCGCCATCCGCTGGCGAGATTGCCATTGAATTGGACCCGGTGCGCCAAGCGCTTGCGTATGAGGCCGGAGGTGCTGTTGCGATTTCAGTGCTGACGGAACCCGACTTTTTTGGGGGATCACTCGACGACCTTGTCGCTGTGCGCGATGCGGTCAATGTGCCGGTTCTTCGCAAGGACTTCACCCGAAATGGTGCACAGCTGATTGAGGCCCGCGCTCATGGCGCAGACGCGGCGCTGCTGATCGTCGCGACCCTGACTCAGCCAACACTTGTCGCCCTGTGTGAGGTTTCACGCGACATCGGAATTGATGTCATTGTCGAGGTTCATACGGAGGAGGAACTTGACCGTGCAATCGAAGCGGGTGCTTCAATGATCGGTGTGAACAATCGCGATCTGTCGACGTTCCAAACAGACCTCGGCACCGCCGAGATGCTCGGGGGCAAACTACCGTCGAGGGTCGTCTCAATTGCCGAGTCTGGCGTGTCAAGCGCTGCGGGAGCAGAGAGAATGCGCGAGGCGAACTATGACGCCGTGCTTGTTGGCGAGGCCCTCGTGCGCGCTGAAGACCCTCGAGTGCTCGTGTCAATACTCAAAGGCTCGCAATGACCTGGGTGAAGGTATGCGGTCTTACATCGTACGAGGCGGTAGCGGCCGCTATAGACGGGGGAGCGGACGCCATTGGTTTGGTGCTCGCCCCCGGATCACCTCGCGAGATTACGGTTGAGCGGGCAACTGCCCTTGCGAGCAATGTGACTGTTGCGACGTTCATCGTCACGGTTGGTCTGCGCCCGGGAGAAACGCTTGCGTTGGCTGAGCAAGTCGGGGCGACGGGCATTCAGGCCCATGGAGACTGGGCACTCGACGTCGCCGCCGAGGCTGCCGAGGCCGGTTATCTGTCACTTGTACCCGTACCGGTGGACAAGGACGGGCCGACGTTCCCTGTCTCTGAGGTTCCTGAGACCTCGATCCCTCTCTTTGACACGTCATTTCGTTCCCTTCATGGCGGTACGGGCATTGCATTCGACTGGAGCCTGGTCTCGGACCCTGGGCGACCCTTTATCCTCGCTGGTGGACTCGGCACCGAAAACGTCGCCAGAGCAATATCGATGGTGAGACCGTTCGGCGTTGATGCGTCGAGCAACCTGGAGAGCGAACCGGGTATCAAGGACCTGTCCAGGATTGCTGACTTCATTCGAGAGGCAAAACAGGCATGAGGCTTGAAAGACCAGATCAGCGAGGACGATTCGGCGAATTCGGTGGTGCCTTCGCTCCCGAGACACTCATGCCTGCGCTTGAAGCGCTCGAAATCGAGTTTACGAATGCCTGGCGGGACGATAGTTTTCGCGGGGAACTCGATGGCCTATTGGCGACCTACGTTGGCAGGCCGACGCCTCTTTATCACGCAGATCGCCTCTCCAAGCAGCTGGGAATCAACCTATTGCTCAAACGGGAAGACCTTGCTCACACCGGCGCGCACAAGATCAACAACACACTGGCCCAGGGCCTGTTGACGAAACGCATGGGAAAGAAGCGTGTCATAGCTGAGACCGGTGCAGGTCAACACGGTGTCGCAACTGCAACCGCGTGTGCCCTTCTCGAACTTGAATGTGTTGTCTACATGGGTGAGAAGGACATCGAGCGACAAGCGCTGAACGTGTACCGGATGAAGTTGCTCGGTGCCACAGTTGTACCGGTCACTTCGGGTGCCGGTACGCTCAAAGATGCGGTCTCCGCTGCGTTGCGGGACTGGGTTGCGTCTGTTGCCACAACTCACTACATCATTGGCAGTGTTGTCGGCCCCCACCCATTCCCGTGGATGGTCAGAGAATTTCAGAAGGTGATTGGTGAGGAACTGAAAGAACAGATGGACGCACCTCCAGACGTCATCGTCGCGCCGGTGGGCGGTGGCTCGAACGCGATGGGAGTCTTCTACCCATTCGTCGGCATGGATGGCGTAGACCTTGTCGGTGTCGAAGCAGCTGGGCTTGGAATCGCGAGTGGGCTCCACGGGGCGTCGATAGGGGAGGGGAGCCCTGGGGTGCTTCACGGCTCGATGACTTACATGCTTCAGGACGAGTTTGGTCAGGTGCTTGAGGCACACTCGATCTCAGCGGGACTCGACTATCCCGGAGTTGGTCCAGAGCACGCCTACTTCAACGATGCGGGCCTTGTTCGGTATGTGAACGCCACCGACGCCCAGGCAGTCGAGGCGTTTCACCTGCTCGCCAGATCTGAGGGCATTCTGCCCGCACTCGAGTCAGCGCATGCCCTCGCCTGGATCGTGCAGGAAGCTTCCCAACTCTCCGGCAGGACCGTGGTCCTCAACCTCTCTGGCAGAGGCGACAAGGATGTCCAACAGGTGGCTCGTCTTGATGGCTAACTCTGGGAGTGACAGACTTCGCGCTCTGTTTTCGATTTCTCGCGACGAGGACAGGGCCGTGCTGTTGCCGTATCTGACCGCGGGTATTCCGACAGTCGACGCCTCCGTGGAGCTGTTCGTTGCAATGGCCGATGCTGGTGCAGACGGATTCGAGGTTGGCATCCCCTATGCAGATCCGCTGATGGATGGTCCCGTCATAATGCGAGCTGGGGAGCAGGCTCTCGATGCGGGCGTAACAGTTCCAGTCGCTCTTGAGGTGGTGAGGCGAGTTGTGGACGAAACGGGTAAAGCCGTGCTGGTGATGACCTATGTGAATCCTGTACTGAGACGGGGTATCGACACCTTCTTTGGCGATGTGGCCACCGCTGGAGCAGCAGGCGTGATCATTGCTGACCTACCAGTTGATGAAGCAGAACCGTTCCTCGCCGCGGCGCACGAGGTTGCAGTCGGGATGGCGCTGTTTGTCTCGCCGATGACCAGTGCCGCTCGGCTTGACTCGGTTATCAGTTGCGGGCCGGACTTTGTGTATGGCATTGCCGAGGTGGGTGTGACCGGAGAGCGGACAGAGGCCTCATCGAACGTCGGGGCACTCGCCGAGAGCATCAGGGCGAAGAGCGAAGTGCCGATCGTGTTCGGCGTCGGCATATCGACGCCTGTTCAGGCGCATGCAGCCGCGTTGCATGGAGACGGAGTTATCGTCGGCAGCGCCATTGTGCGCCGTGTCCTCGATGCTGCAACACCTGACGCAGCTCGGGAGTCCTTGTCTGTCTTTGTTGCCGAACTCGCGGCTGCAATGAGTCGATAGTTCATGAGCAGCCGTGGTCCTGGTCGATACGATGTGCTGGTACCGGGAGTGGGATTTGAACCCACACGAGCTTTCACTCAGCGGATTTTGAGTCCACCGCGTCTACCATTCCGCCATCCCGGCATGGAGACGGATGATAGGACGATGGAACAGTCCACAGGTCCCGCCCTCGATACGGATGTCGTGGCCAAACGGCCTACTCATCTCCTCTCGTGAAAAAGCTCGCTCGCATCCAGGCCATGAACGGCGAGCTGGTGGCGCTGGACGACGACATCGAGCAGGCCAGACTGGAGATGTCGATGCTTGACCACATAGACGACGACGCACAGCGCGACGCGGCCGTATCAGGAACGTATGACGATCGAGCCGGGGCAAAGATGACTCACGCAGATGTTGTGCGAATCTCAACGCACATAGCCGCCCTCGAGCGGTCGCGGGCGAAGATCGTCGTAAAACGGGACAGACTCGTCGCAAAACTGGTGGAGCAGTAACGGGTACGATGACCGGGATGACAAAACTCGCGCTGCTTGATGGCCACTCGCTTGCCTACCGGGCTTTTTATGCGCTGCCGCCCGACCTTGCAACACCCTCGGGACAGGTCACAAACGCTGTCTTCGGGTTTACCTCGATGCTGATCAAGCTGCTTGACGATGAAAAGCCAGATGCCGTTGCCGTTGCATGGGATCTGAGCAGGAAGACATTCAGAACCGAGCAGTACCCACAGTACAAGGCAAACAGAGAGTCGGCTCCCGACCTGTTCCGGAGCCAGGTGCCAATCATCAAGGAGGTTCTTGATGTGCTCAAGATACCCCAGGTCACTGCAGAGGGTTTTGAAGCGGACGACATTATCGCAACCCTTGTTGAGGACGGTCGAAAACTCGGATACGAGGTACTGGTGGTCACAGGCGACCGCGATGCCTTCCAGCTCTCCTCAGGGGATGTGACGGTTCTCTACACGCGTCGCGGTGTCT
>SMXV01000098.1 GCA_004356175.1 Acidobacteriota bacterium | reverse complement strand
GTAGGTGACGGAGTCGAGTATGTCGTCGATCGAGTCGACCTGATCAAGGGGCCTGGTCTCATCGGGGACCTGCGATGAGAGGATGTTCGATGTCGTGATCACGTTTCGTCCCTCGTGCTCTGCGAATAAAGATTCGGTGTAGGTGGCGAGTCCTTCCCAGAGCCAGCCGCTCCCCTCAATCTCGCTGGTGACTGCGTCTCCGGCCCACTGGTGAGCTAGTTCGTGGACGAGAACCGTCCTCGGCTCGGATTCTGGGATCAGAATACGCATTGGAGTGGACAGGGCGAACCCCTTGCCGTTGATAGCCGACAATCCCAGTCTCTTCCATGGGAATGGCCCAAAGATGGTTTCGAGAAAGTCGAGAGCATCTCAGGGACGTCAAGTTCCCAAACTGCACTGATTTGCAAGGCCGGGCATCGCGGACTCCCCACTGCTACTCCTGAAGGTTGTCGTATGAGACGGTTCGTTTGCCAGGTGGGGCTGTCGCGCCACGAGTTGACCAAGGTAGGTGGGCCTATACCGGCGCCGGCGGTTGGCAAAGATGCACGCAGAACGCTCGAGAGGAGACGGAGATGAGATTCTTGACAGGTGCCGTTGAGGTATGTCGGATGCCCTGGCAGCTTGTGATGTGACATTTGCTTAGGGAGATGTGATCGAACTGCTGGACGGATCTCGGCTTTTTCGCTTAGGTTGAAGCGACAAGTCTCCTTTTCGGGGGATCGATATTGCAGGTGGTCTCGACAACAGAGCCCGATTCGGGGCGAATCGGCCCCAACGAAGGTGATGGCCCGCGCACTGTCATCGGAACTGCCGGGCGTCCAATAGGCGACATCGTTCGTGCGCTGGAGATCTGGTGGTGGTTCAGTGACTGAACCACTTTTCTTGATCGGTCCTTTCTGCTCTGCTTGCGGACTAGCAGCCGAGGAGTCGTCAGCAGAATGTTCATGCGGCGCCTCGATCCATGCCATATCTTGGACTCCGAACATGGTCGGGTCAGCGTATCGCTTCGCAGGGCTCAGGAAGCGCGTTGGTGTTGTGGTCCGGGTGAGCCCTAAGCCGATGGTGGTTTTTGGCTCGGGCAAAGCGAGAACCGTTTCCAACTCAAGGCTGGGCAAGGCCGAGATTGTCTTGGATTTGTCTTCGGTTCCGTCTGAGTTGTTTCGGCTGCAAACGGTGGCGGAGCGCTCGGAGTCATGGGCTTCGGGCCTGGCAGGATGGCTGGAGGACCAGGGCACGGAGTCAAGTCAACTCGACTCTCAGTCGGATAGGCGCCTCTATGCACGGTCGGCCATCGCTGCGGGCCGAGTCGACATGGCAAAGGATTCTGGTCTTAGCCAGGAGGAGATCCTCTGGCTTCAGATGCACTCCGCCATGAGCTACGGCGACTCTGATGTCGCCGTAGAGAAAGCCCTTGCCCTTCCTCCGGATCGATTCCCTGACAAGGTTGCTGTCCTGGCCCGAGCGCTTTCCGTCGGCGACTATTCCCTTACTGGCGACGAGGCAGATCTTCTTGATGGGTGGCCCTCGTCGATGACGGGTGTATTGGCCCTGCGAATGGCAGCGGCTCTGCCAATTGACGAGAACCGCTGGGACGTCGTCTGTCAGGAGTTGGGTCTTTCTCCAGAGGATGACGAGACCTTCTGGCTTCACGCCTTGGCCGCGGGTGAATCTTCGGTCGAGGAATCGTCGGAGAAGGCCGCTCGAATCTTCGAGAGCGTGGCCAGCGGAAACAGGCCGGCAGCTTCGGGACAGCACTCAGAGCCGGTCTCCCTGGAAGAGAAGGCGATCGCGGCGAGGAAGGGTTACATCGCCCTGCTCGCTCCCAATGAAGCTCTGGACCTCTGGCGGTCTGCTCGAAGAGCGCTCGACGATCTGGTCGATGATTTCCAGGTGGAGCTAACCGAAGCGGAGTCCGATCTTCCGGATGAGCTGGTGGCGAGGGTGAACCCTGACTCTCTCCCACAACACGCACTGGAGTCGTTGAATCACACTTGGGAGATCGCCCGTCGCAGGTACGAACGAGGAGTGGAAGGGGAGTGGGGGAGCACGGCGGCAGATTTTCACTACGCAGCGCTGACAGCCCTGCGTAAAGGGGATATCTCACGAGCAGGAGATCTCGAGGACTCAAACGGAGTCCTAGAGGCGGTCGTTGCCAGCTTCGAAGAGCAACAGTTGGTCGGGAAGGCCCTAGACGATCCCACTACCTGGTCCGTTCTGGTTGACCTCATAGGCCCAGAGGACATCCCTGGTCAATCAGAACATGCCGGGCCTTGGTACCTAAGCCGAGGTATCGCTCAGCTTCTCGACTGGGACTGGTCGGAAGCGAGGGATCTGGCGCGGGAGTCCCTGAGGAACAGCAATGACGAGGCCGTGCGGGACGAGGCGCTGAACCTTCTCGCCTTTGCCGACTACCAGGAAGGCAATTACGAGCCTGCCATGGTGGCCCTTGAGCGAGCGCTCGAGGGCGACTACACGGCTGCCCTCCAGGCCAATGCCGGAATCGTCGCAGAACACATGGATCCCGACCGAGCTGCGTATCACCTGGGCCAACTTGCCACTGAAGCTCCGAACAACGATCTCCGTCTGGCTGCCGTCCGAAGAGCTTTCCACATCTGGACCTCCAACCGACAGGCCTGGGAGGAGGAGGAAGAAGAAGATGGGGAGTCCTTCGAGCTTCCGGGGGGACTTATTGATGCGATTCGGGGTCTGGCGGTTCAGGACATCGAGCTTGAAGACTTCCGGGACATGCTGCGCCTACTGGCGAACTTCGACCGAGAATGGTTGGCCGACGAGTCGCACACATCGGCATCTCCTCATGTGACCTCGGTGGAACGGCGTGTCTTTGTTGCGAAGGCCAGCGCCGACCCGGCTGACTACATCGAAGCCATAGCGTCAGGATTGAAGAGAAACAGCGATCTCGAATGGCTTGCCGCTGAGCGAGACAGCGTGGTAAACGGGCTCAGATCCCTCATCTTCAAGGATCCCGAGAATGTTGGACCCGCCGTCTATGCGTTCACAGCTGTTGACATTGGACTACCAATGGATCCTTTCGACCTTGTGGTCCTAACAGGTGGAGCGGTTATCAGCATAAGCCGATCGCTTGCGTCAGAGGAACAGATTCCTGCTGAACGCGTTGTAGAACTCTTCGAGCAGGCCCGCTCATCCGTTGGCGATTTGAGTGACGACGAGCGGAACGCCGCTGAAGAAATCATCAACATTGCGGGCAACTCCCTGGCGATGGCCATAGCGGCTGGCCACGAAGAACAACTTAGGCAAGGACTCCAGGCGTTCGAACGTCTCACCTCACAGCTCAACGGAATCCCGATGCGTCGAATCAACTGGACCGAAGTAACAAAGGCGCTGAGGCCAATCCACGACATGGCGTCCGAGTCAATTAGCGAACTGGACAGAGCAAAGTCTTATTCATCGGCGACCGAACTGACTCAAGCCATTGACAACGTGGCTGAGGGATTCAATAAATTGCGCAGATACGCCACCAATCCGAGGAGTTTCTTTTCGTGACCGACATCGACCGACGAAACCCCTACATCATTCTCGGCCTCCCATTTGGTTCAAACGAGGAGGAGGCTCGGGCTGGCTTCGCCAAGGCCAGGAGGCGCCTTCGTCGAGATCCGGACGCCCAGTACACGACCGAGGATCTCACGTGGGCGCTGCATCAAATCGAGCAACTCATTACCCACCCCGAACTAGCAATCGACGTATATCGAGTGCCTGCAGATCCTGGTGCAATCGAGTCAGATGCACGCGGCGTATTCCATCCCGCTCCGCATCCAGTGGCGCGCACGACAGACACCGAGTCGGCCGAGGAGTGGGAGCAGCTCCGGGCTGCTGCCCTCTCCAATGCCGTTCGCAGAGTGCTTACGGAACGCCTCGAAGCATCTGCCCAGTACATCCCGTACCAGTAGGAGGAGACAACCCATGTTCAATCGGAAGCACTTTGACCACAGGCTCGACATACTCGAGCTCTATCTGACCGTTCGCGATCCAGGAACGGCCAAGTCGGCAGAAGCATACGACGGATTGCGAAAGGCCCTCACCAGTACCAACAAAGTCGCCCAACTCCACCTTGCTCACGTGGCGCAGCTGCACCGTGCTGCCACAACTGCCGATTCGCTTGAGCCAGTGATAGCGAAGCTGAATGAGATTATGAATCAGATAGGGATGAGCGTTGTGGATGATCCGACACAGACCGACCTATTCGAAATCACTGACGGAGCCGGGACGAGGCTGGTGGTCGACGCACCCGCCTACCTGTCGGTATCTGACTCTGGCCAACGACTAGTCGTTTCGAGAGGGGTGGCACATGGTGAGAGTCCTCCAGTGGGGGAAGCTAAGGCGATCACACCGGAGGGCGTCTCACTCGAGACCGAACCTGAAGAGGTCGCCGTCGAAGATCGTGGAGAAGACCGCAAATGACATCGATAGGAATCGACTTCGGGACGACCAATTCTGTTGCAGCCAACTACTCGGCTGATGTCGTTGAGGTCATACCGATCGGGGAACCCCCTTCCGAGTGGGTGGCAATGGGATTCGACTCCGTGTTGCCTTCGGTCGTTGCCCTCGACGAGGACCGCGTCATGCACTTCGGATGGCAAGCCAAGACCATGGCCACCGACAAGAAATTCGAAGCAATCAAGCGACTTTTCAAAGCGGAAGAGATAGCGACAGCCGGAGGCGAGGACTTCCTGGTCGAAGAGGTTGCGGCTGCGATCTTCAGGCACATCCGACAGAGGATCCTTGCAACGGGACTCGATTTTTCATCGGCCGTGATCACCGTTCCGGCCAACAGTCGGGGTCTCGCCCGTTATCGAACGAGGGTTTGCGCTGGTATCGGCGGGATAGAGCCTCTCGGCCTGATCAACGAGCCAACCGCGGCGGCCATGGCCTACTCCCGAAGACAGATCGGAGAGGAACAGAACGTCCTGGTACTCGACTTCGGGGGCGGAACGCTAGACGTGACATTACTGGACACCCGAGACGGGATGTTCTTCGAACAGGCATCCGCTGGCATTCCCAGGCTCGGTGGGATCGACTTCGACAACGCCATATTCCAAGACCTCATTCAGCATGTCCCTGGAGCCGAGCAGTGGACAACCGCAGATAAGAATCGGGTGAGGCTAGACATCGAAATGGCCAAGATTGCGCTCTCGTCAGCCGACGAGCACACGATTATCAACGAGCTGATCCCGGGCGGATTCCGCCTGACTCGCCCCCGACTCAATGAACTGATCAGGCCGCTAATCGAGAGGTCCGGACCACCCATCGAACGTGTCTTGAACGACGTGCGCATGGGCCCAGGAGATGTCGACGTCCTCCTCTTGGTAGGAGGGACAACCAATGTCCCTGCAGTCCGTCAGTTCGTGTCAGAAATTGTTGGCCGAGAACCAGCAACCGGCGTCGATCCAATGACCGCTATCGCCGAAGGGGCCGCTATTGCCGCCGCGATTCTCACGGGAGAAGAAACCGATTCCGACTTCGTCGTTTCAACGGAACACTCGCTCGGAACAGTCACGCTAAATCCATCCGAAGGAAGGCTGGAGTTTGCTCCAATCATCCCAAGGAACCAGAAACTGCCGGCCAAACAGACGGAAACGTTCTTCCCAATCTTCGATGACCAAGAGTCGGTACGAGTCCAGGTAATCGAAGGAGATGAGACTCAACCCGTCGAACACCCCGACAATGTGATCCTCACCGAATTCGACGTGCCAATCGACCCACCGAGACCAGCGTCCGAGGCAGGATTCGATGTTACGTACACCTACGACGCCGATGGGCTTCTTCATGTCGACGTAATCGATGCAATGACAGGAGCGACGGTGACTGATCGCGTAACAGTGACCTTCAAAGGCGCACGTGACCCGAAGGATCTTGTCTCGATAGCGGGCAGAGTGCGAAGTGCAGTGGACGACAGCACACCGACAGCACCAACTACAGCTGCATCCCAAACGGAGGATCCACGCACTACCGAACTGGTCAATCGCGCCCGAAGCAAGGTCATGCCCTTCGTTGATGATGCCGAGGCCGCCGTTATTAGCGAGCTAGTCGATCAGACCCTCGAAGCATCTTCAGAGGAGCTCACGCACGCCCAGGGTGCCCTCGAAGAGGAACTCCGGAAATACTCCTTCCTCTGGTGACGAAATCTCGACCTGATGTCTCTCACTGCGAGCAGTGCGGAGAGACATTCTCCGGAATTGACTCGTGTCCGAGATGCGATGACGCCCACAAGACACTCGCCATACCTCTGGCGCTCACTGATGATGGCTGGGTCGAGCAAAGGTCCGACGGGACAACCTGGATATGGGATTCAAGGACAGCGACGGCGGTGCCCACGATGGCGGATTTCCCGAGCGCATCACTGCAGGAGTGCCCCAACGGTCATACCTACAGGCGTCTCCTCGAGACAAGCTGTCCGGGGTGCAGTCGAAACGCACCGCTTTTGGTTGAGAAGCCGAAGGTTCTTTCTTCGAGTAGACGGTCTTTCCGTTGGGTCTACGTTGTTCTTGTCGGAGCGGGAATCGCCGGGGCGATATGGCTGAGTCGCGCAGAATGGTTCGATTCGAACGATACGGCAGGGCCTGCTTCGACGAGCACGTCGGTCGCTGCGACGACGACAAGCATCCAAGAGCCTGTGACCGTTGACGAGATCCGGCTCAGTTTCAGGGGAACCGTAATGGAATCAGCTGACGAGCTGCGGGTCTACGCCACCGAAGCCGTGCGGATCAACCAGCGGTGGGACGAGCGAATCTTGAGCTTTGCGGATACTGAAGGTTCGCTGGTTCAGCTCATGGAGGACGTTTCGCAATGGAGCGGGAACATCAACATCGCTGCCGCTCCGCACGAGGCTCAGTCTGAGATGACGGCGGTCTGGGAAGTCTCGCGCAAACTTGTTCTGCATGTAGAAAGTATGCTTTTTGGCCTTCGAGACCCAAACAGTTCACGCGGAAGAGTCGATGCTCTTGCGGCCTTCCTCTCAGATGCCGGTGTCGCCACACAGCATCTCCAAACAGCATCGGACCTTGTAGAGGATGATCTTCGGCGGCCTCCTGGAACACTCGCATCGGTCGAATCGCTTATTGCCGGCGATTGTTTCGAGAAGAGCAACGACGCTGGTTCTGTGCATATCGCGGATTGTTCCACTCAGCATGGAGCTGAAATACTCGCCGTCACCGCCAGAGCTGCGACTGAGACATCCTCGATCCACGCCTGCATTCAGGAGGCGGCCAGAAATGCCGTCGATTGGGCAAGTCTCAGCGAAGCCTCGTACTGGTCATTACTTCCTTCGACAGGCGCTCGAGGGATTCCGGTTGTGTGCGCCATGGAGTCCGACTCCAGATCAACCACAGGACTCCTCGGCGGAGGGCCTCAATTCTGGCCTCTCCTTATTGAGATTGACACGCGACAGTCCGGTCCCCACAGAGGCGAGTGTTTGGTGGTTCCGGAGCCCGACGAGCAGGGCTCAGTGCCGATTGACTTGCCGCCGATTCCATGTGACGAGCCACACGAGTTCCAGGTGGTCGCCGTTGGAGGATATGTCGAGAACGTCGGATATCCGGGCGAAACGGCTTTATTTGACTCAGGGAACCGCTTCTGCGCTGAAATGGCCGAGGAGTACGTCGTCGGTTACGTCGGATCGAACCTGCTGAGTGCCGCACTCATCCCAACACAGCAGGAGTGGTCAACAGGCTTTCTAGAAGTCTCATGCCTCCTGAGCACGTTCGATGGCTCTACGACCATCGGCTCAGCCTTGAAATCCCCTTAGGCGCAACTCCTCTACGTGGCCCGGCAGCCACGACCCAGACACTATCGTCACATGAAGAAGGGCTGGGCCTCCACCAGTCGGAACGCACCTGGAATCTCACAGGGAGCACCGAATGACGACGCCACCGAAGCCGCCACCTGGCTACTACCAAGATCCTGACGGTCTGCTTCAAGAGCGATGGTGGGACGGGAATCAATGGACAGAGATGACCTGTCAACCGGCGGTTGACGTCGCTGGCTTGTCGCTGGCTTTGTCTTCGACGTGGACACCTTCAACAACAATGCGCTTCAACCCGCACCCACGTTCCAGCACTCTGCTGTCATACACCCTGTTCTCATCCTCGTGGTTTCGAGCCTCTGGACACACAAAAACCTAGAAACTGACGGGGTGCAGAACCCGTCCACCCTCCCCCAAACTACCCACGGATAGAGCAGAAGAG
>SMXV01000097.1 GCA_004356175.1 Acidobacteriota bacterium | reverse complement strand
GGCCTTTTGAAACTCTTTCACGGTTGCGTAGCCCGTTGTTGCCATGGAACCTCGCAACCCACCAAAGAGGTTGCGTTTCCCGTCGTTCTCGTACGCTGGACCGATGAGTATCTCAGCGAGCGTCCCGAGAGTCCCGGTGAATACACGTGAGCCCCGCGGCAGGGTTGCGTGGAATGTCGCCATTCCCCAGTGGTAGCCCTTCGACGGCGCCTCAGAAGCTGCAGCCAGCGGAGAACCGATCATCACGGCATCCGCACCTACCGCTATCGCCTTCGACACGTCGCCGCCGGTTCGCATGCCCCCATCTGCAATCACATGAACGTATCTTCCCGACTCCTCGAGGTAGGCGGACCGTGCGGCGGCGGCGTCCGCGATTGCTGTTGCCTGAGGGACGCCGATCCCGAGGACGCCGCGGGTTGTGCACGCAGCGCCTGGCCCAACACCTACAAGAACCGCAACGGCTCCTGTTCTCATCAAGTGGAGCGCGCCTGAATACGAGGCAGTCCCCCCGATAATCACAGGAACGTCGATTTCGCGGATAAATTGAGTCAGGTCGAGCGGTTCGTCCCGTGACGACACATGCTCGGCTGACACCACAGTGCCCTGAATGACAAGTATGTCGAGTCCGCCAGCAAGCGCGTAATCGATGTATTTTGCAACGGTTGGAGGGGCAAGGCTGCCACATGTCACTATGCCCGCATCCTTCATCTCTCTGACACGCAGTGTGATGAGATCGGGATCAACAGGTGCGCGATAGAGCTCCTGCATGCGGCGCGTTGCGTTGTGGTCTTCGAGTGAGGCAATCTCGTCGTACACCGGAAGGGGATCCTCGTAGCGAGTCCAGAGTCCCTCAAGGTTGAGCGTTGCAAGGCCGCCAAGTCTGCCGATCTCGATTGCGGTCTTCGGTGTCACTGCCGAGTCCATGCCGGATGCCATCATCGGAAGGGCGAATGTGAATGCATCCAACTCCCACGACAGGTCGACATCTTCGGGATCTCTGGTGCGCCTGGTCGGCACTATTGCTATGTCGTCGAAGCCCCAGGCACGACGACCAGACTTTCCTTTTCCGATCTCGATTTCCACAGAAACCTCCGCTAAGCGCCAGCAATATGGCAATGGTAGCGGCGCTGTGCGATTCGCTGCGCACGGTCGTCGAGGTGGCCGACATGCAGTATCGAACGGTCTCCTAGTACCCCGTGATACCGGTGACTCTGCGAACTTCCTTCATGTATCCATCTGCCGACTCTCGTGCCTTGTGTCCACCAGCAGACAGCACATCGCGCACATCATCGCTCTTCAAATCGTCATACCGGGCCTTGATAGGGGCGAGCTCCGCGATGACGGCGTCAGCAACAGCGTCCTTGAAGACGCCGTACCCGCTCGATCCGTACTCGGCAACGAGTGAATCGACCTTGGAACCGGTGCAGGAGGACATAATCTCAAGCAGGTTTGAGATACCGGGTTTGGTCTCTGGGTCGTAGCGCACCTCAGGATCGCTGTCGGTGACCGCTGAGCGAATCCGTTTTCGAATGACGTCCGGATTATCAAGTAGAGCGATTCTGCTCTTCGGAGATTGGTCAGACTTCGACATCTTTGACGTCGGTTCGGTGAGCGACATCACACGGGCGGACGTTTTGGGTACGTACCCATCTGGTACGGGAAAGATGTCACCGAACTTGTTGTTGAACCGTTCGGCGAGATCACGAGTCACCTCAATGTGCTGGCGTTGGTCGTCACCGACGGGCACAAGATGGGCCCGGTGAAGCAGAATGTCGGCTGCCATGAGCACAGGATACGAGTAGAGGCCGAGATTGGACGCGGCACCTGTGGCGGTCTTCTCCTTGAATTGTGTCATGCGGCTCAGCACGCCCATTGGGGCCATCGTCCCGAGAATCCACGCAAGTTCTGTGTGTCCCGATACCTGGCTCTGGGTGTACAACATCGAGCGATCCGGATCAACACCGAGGGCGAGCAGGATCTTTGCGGTATCGATTCTGCTCTTCTCAAGCTGGGCGGGGTCGTAGTCGACGGTCATTGCATGCAGGTCGACAATGCAGTAGATGGTGTCGTAGTCGTCCTGGAGTTGCACCCAGTTGCGGAAGGCACCGAGGTAGTTGCCGAGGTGGATGTTGCCCGTCGGCTGAACACCTGAGAAGATTCGTTGCATCGCTCCAGTTTATACCTGCAACCGTCCCAGCCCACGTCGCCTCGCTCCATTCCGCGGGCCAGAAAGCGGCGCCACGCGGCTCTGTAACCCTGGGTTCTGGAGCCGCACCGTGTCGATTCATTCCGCGGGCCAGAAAGCCGCGCCACGCGGCTCTGTAACCCTGGGTTCTGGAGCCGCGTAGGTCTGTAGCCTGCGGTGATGCAGAAGCGGGTTGAGATTTATGACACGACGTTGCGCGACGGCGCGCAACAGGTTGGGATTTCGCTGACGGTCAAGGACAAGCTCACAATATGTGGGCTTCTAGACGACCTTGGTGTTGCCTACATCGAGGGGGGCTGGCCAGGCGCGAACCCCAAGGAGAACGAGTTCTTTGCGCGTGCAGCAACCGAGCTTGACCTTACAACGGCCCAGCTTGTTGCGTTTGGCGCAACCCGCAAAGCAGGCGTGAAGGTGCAGGACGATCCTCAGGTGCAACGCCTGCTCGCTGCCGGCACCGAGACAGTGTGTCTTGTTGGCAAGACATGGGACTACCACGTCGAGCACGCTCTGCGTACCTCACTCGACGAGGCAATTGCCATGATTGGCGACACCGTTGCGTTCTTCAGAGACGAAGGAAGACAGGTGTTCTTTGACGCCGAACATTTCTTCGACGGATATCGATCGGATCCCGACTTTGCCCTTGCGGCGTTGCAGGTTGCACTCGACGCCGGAGCTGCACGTCTTGTTATGTGCGACACCAATGGCGGATTCCTTCCCCATGATGTCGAGGCCATCGTTGGACAGGTCACCGACCAGATCAGTGACGGGACCTTTGGATGTCACTTCCACAACGACTCCGGGCTGGCGATTGGGAACTCGCTCACCGCCGTGAGGGGTGGCGTGTTCCAGGTACAGGGCTGCATCAACGGGTATGGGGAACGAACCGGCAATGCCGATCTCTGCTCCCTGATCCCGAACCTGTCCCTCAAGATGGGTATCGAGACCGTGCCGCCGGATCGCGTCGAACGACTCACATCGATTTCACAGCACATCGCTGGCATCGTCAACCTCACCCTCGACCCTGGGCTGCCATACGTCGGCGCATCAGCCTTCACACACAAGGCTGGCCTTCATACGTCAGCGATCGCTCGGAGACCAGACGCCTACGAACACGTCAATCCCTCCGAAATTGGAAACTCAACCGATGTCGTGATTTCGGAACTCGCGGGGCGTTCGACGGTTCTCGCCAAGGCTGAGGCTGCGGGTTTCACGTTGACAGCCGACGAAGCACGGGAAGTTCTCGATCGGGTCAAACAAAGGGAGCACAGTGGATATCTCTACGAGGCGGCGAGCGGTTCCTTTGAGCTCCTGGCGAGGGAGATTGCAGGATGGACCCAGACATTCTTCGATCTTGAGTCCTACCGCGTCTTTGTCGAGAACAGACGGGGTGAGGTGGTTGCTGAGGCCACCGTGAAGGTCATCGTCGATGGCGACCGAATCGTGACTACTCGGGAGGGCGACGGACCTGTTGCTGCTATGGACGGCGCGCTGAAGGCAGCCCTACGGTCCGCATATCCCCACATCGACCGCATCAAGTTGACCGACTACAGGGTGCGTGACCTCGACAGTTCAGAGGGGACAAGCGCCCGTGTGCGCGTCCTGACCGAACACTCCAACGGTGCCGCGACGTGGGGATCAGTCGGGGTCCACACGAACATCATCGACGCCTCCTGGACCGCAGTGTCGGACGGACTGGTAGTGGGACTGCTGAAGGCAGGCGGAGAAGATTCTGGTGCCTAGTCAACGAAGCGGTATCGAACCACGAGATCTGATCCGACATCTTCAGGTGCTGACCAGAAACTAGACACCAGATACTAGACACTCCGCCTCTCAGCACCACCACCCACCCACGCTTGGTATCCAAAAATCTGATGTCTGGCATCTGAAATCTGGTATCTAGTCGGAGGAGGGCTCCCCACTAGAAACTAGAAACTAGAGACCAGAAACCAGACACCTTCTCCTATGACAATTTGTCTATCAGGGTTTTGAGGGCCTCCACATGGACTTCTTCCGTGTTTGTCTGGCCTATGGCGATTCGGATGAAGGAGGTGGTGCCAATGACCGACGGGGTGATGGCGACCTGACGGGTGGCGTTGAGAGCGTCTGCGAGGGCACGGGTTGCCTCGTCTCCGTCGACGTGGGTGAAACATACAAGGCCGAAGGGGTGCGGTGCGAACAGCTCGAAGCGGTCGTCGGATTCGATCCACTCGGCAAAGCTGTCGGCAAGTGCCACATGGTCCCGGACAAGGCCGCGAATCCCCTCAGCACCGAAATAGCGCAGCACCCACCACAGTTTGAGCGCCCGAAAACGTCTTCCGAGGGGAACATGCCAATCTCGATAGTCGACAACGTCACCGACGTCCGGGGCCGTGTTCGAGAGGATGGCCGGGAGGATGCTCATCGTGTCGATGAGGGGTGCCCGGTCTGCTACCCACAGGACGTTGCAATCGAAATTGACCATCATCCACTTGTGTGGGTTAAATGTGTAGCTGTCGACCCGCTCAAGCGCTGGCTGATGGAACCGGAACTCTTCACAGACCATTGCTGTGCCAGCGTACGCAGCATCGACATGGTGCCAGAGATCGAACTCCTGGGCGATGTCTGCAATGGCTTCCACAGGATCAACCGCCGTTGTCGCGGTTGTACCTATTGCCGAGACGACCGCGATCGGCGTCAAGCCTTCAGCAATGTGCTGCTGGATGAGGGATCGCAACGCTGCCGGATCAAGCGCGAACGCATCGTCGACATCGACTTTCACGCAGTGGCCTATGCCCGCAATGGTGCATCCCTTTTCAATCGAGGAGTGGGCCTGGTCCGACACATACACCACCATGTCGGTGGCAGATGCACGAAAACGATTCTGATGTCGCGCAACGACCAGAACCGTGTGCGTCGAATCTGACGCGCTCATCTGAATGACACCACCACCGGCGCCTGAGGACTTCCAACCCTGTGGCAGATCCATAAGATCGACAAGCCAGTCGAGAACCTTCAACTCGATCTCCGTTGTCGCAGGAGACGTTGACCACAACATGCCTTGTTGGCCAAGGGCGGCAGACACCAACTCGGCCAGTATCGAGACGCCAGACACGTTGGCGGGGAAGTACGCGAACCAGTTCGGAGACTGCCAGTGGGTCACCCCTGGCATGACGATACGGTCGAGGTCGCCGAGCAACTGGCCAAACGTCTCACCGGACTCAGGAGCAGTGTCCGGAAGCATGTTCCCGATGTCGCCAGGAGATACAACCGGCAGGACGTCCATCCCTTCGACTTCCTCCATGTACCTCGTTATCCAATCGATGACGGAGTATCCATGTTCCCGGAACTCTTCTGGTGTCATGTGTCGTTGCACGTCTTCTCCGTCTCGCCATTCATCTTGCATCGCCAACGCAACGAACGGTCACGCCCGTTGCAGCCTCACGTTCTCAGATATGAAAGCAGCTCTCGCATCATTGCAGCCGTGGCGCCCCACAGCACACCCTCGGGAAATGCGCGGAACCACAGGTCGTGACCAAACCAATCCCTCGTGACCCATGAGGACTCGTCAAGCAGTTCAACGAGCGTAGGTTCAAGAATGAGAGCCACCTCGCGAGCGTCTGGAATGAACTCCTTCGGACGTTCGATGCGAGCAACGATTGGTACGATGGGCTTTTCTCGATTTTGCATAGTGACGGGTGTCAGACCGCCCAGGATTGAGACGATGTTCTCTGGCGGGAGCCGGATCTCCTCCCATGCCTCACGTTTCGCGGTCGCGGTTGGATCCTCACCGTCCTCCCTGTGCCCACCGGGAAACACGATGTCTCCGGGATGTGTCGCCATGTCATCTGGACGTTTTGTCAGAACGACCCGAACGTCGCCTTCGCTGTCGGCATATAGTGGAATGAGCACAGAAGCCTCGCACCCCGGCGGATCAACGACGGGTGGCAGGTTCTCCAGCAGCGACCATATCTCCATTGTGCGAGCATATCCCGATAGGCTGACTTCGATGGCGAACCACATCCACAGCCAGCCTCGCTATACCAAGCGCCTGATCCTGCGACCCTTCAAACGTCGAGATGTGTCCGCAATGCACGAGGCCGTCTCTGGATCGCTCGGTGATCTGCAACCGTGGCTTCCATGGGCAGACGGGTATGACAAGGGTTCCGCTCAACGCTTTGTACGCGAGTCAGTTGCCGCATGGGCTGACGGGCGAGCGTTCGACTTTGCCATCAGACTGATCGACGATCCCGACCTACACATCGGAAATGTCTCAGTCTGGCCAACGTCGGTCCAGAACAAGATCGCTGAAATTGGGTACTGGATCAGCTCAAGCGAAACTGGCATGGGATATGGTGCCGAGGCAACCACGCGGGCCATGCAGATTGGTTTCGAGGAGCTCGGCATGCACAAACTCCAGCTAAGGATT
>SMXV01000096.1 GCA_004356175.1 Acidobacteriota bacterium | reverse complement strand
GTTTCTTCCACTCTCCAGACTTCGATCGGATTGAGCGGGACTACAAGCTCGAGATTTCGGAGAATATCAACAGAGCCCGCGCGGCAATGCAGGCGGACGCAGAGGACTGGCCGCAGCTGCTGAAAAAGGCATTCGGGCCACCTAACAACCTGACCCACTACATAACGCACTCTCGTTTCCAGGACTGGGTCGCCTCCGACCGGCAAAGGGCACGAGATTCGATCCTGAATCTGTGGGATGAGTCACAGGGGTTGAGTTCACGTATCGATGTTTTCGCAGCTGCACTTCCCGACGAGATAGCGAGTTCCGGAGCACGACTGCAGGTGGCGTCGTTCCTTCTGATGTCCGATCCCATCAACTACGTGATATTCCGTCCATCGGATATCAACAAGGTTGTCGACTTGACGGAGTTTGGAGAAGATCCGACCGCACCCGAGTCGGCTCGATATACCTTCGCACTGGAGTTCTTTGATCATTTCATTTCCGAGGCGGCCCAGCGACGACTGGTCCTTAGAGATCGCCTAGATGCTCAGAGTTTGGTCTGGGTGATCGCCAAGTCTGGTCCGCCGAAGGAGTGGTCCGAAGAAGAAGCCGAGGCTTTTCTACGCTATCGAGGCGAGCGTCCACAGATCTGGTGGGTCAATCAGGGAGAGACCTACGGTGGCGAAAGAGCAGCCGGAGTGGTCACCGCACCGCCAACCAGCAAGGCAGGTCATGTCTTGCAGCACCACAAGAATGTGTCGCTGCTGAGGAAAGGCGACGTGATCCTCCACCATGCGGCCGGTTACGTCCGGGCGATCTCAGATGTCACACACAAGCCCGAGATTCGTCCTCGCCCAACGGAGCCCGACGGTCCCGATTACAGGGTGACTCGTACCCATTACTACGACCTTGCCAACCCGATCGAGGTTCGAGAGATGGACGCCGAGCAGCGTTCGTCCGATGCTGGCCCTTTCGACAAGTACGGGGGCGTGAAGCAGGTCTACCTTGTTCCAATCTCGGTGGAGTTTTCGGGCTGGATCCGCGAGTCTTATGGGAATCGTTGGCCCGAGGGTTCGCCGTGGGCGCCTAAGCAACGCGACACCTGGCTGTTCCAGGCCAATCCGAAGGTCTGGGATCTCCGCGGGCGTCTCGATGAGATGGAGCTTGGAGAAGAGAACGACTTCCTGATCGTGAGATTCAAGACGGAATACGCGATAGGAGATCGAGTCCTTCTGTGGTCATCGGGGTCAAACGCGGGCTTATACGGGATGGGGGAAATCAGCGGAGAACTGTATGAGCGAGGCTCCGAAGACGAGGAGAGTGACGATACGGATCCTGAGCTGGCAATTCGTTGGCGTCTCACGCGGAAGGTCGATCCTCCGATTCTGCGCTCTGATCTGATTGACCATCCGGTTCTGAAGGGATTGTCGGTAATAACGGCTCCGCAGGGATCGAACTTCAGGGTTACTGATGAGCAGTGGAGTGAGTTGCGATCCCTGTTGGATCGAGAAGTTGGGATACCTGAGCCAGTCGCTCAAGAACGCTCGCTGTCCGAGATCGGAATGTTCATCGCGAATCAGGGTCTCATCATCAGTGATCGCACTCTTAGGAGATTCCATGTTTCTCTTCGCACGCGAGGCTTTGTGATCCTCAGCGGGATTAGCGGTACCGGAAAGACCTGGCTCTCGGATGCCTACGCCGAAGCCGTCGGTGCTGAGTACCTGCTGGTACCGGTCGCGCCGAACTGGACAACCAACGAGGACCTGCTCGGGTATCTGAACCCCCTTGATGGGCAATACCACGACACGGTTTTCAGCGGGTTTCTCCGGGAAGCGGCAAAGGAGTACGAAGCCGCGACCGCAGCAGAGCAAACGCCGCGTTCATTCATCTTGACCCTTGATGAGATGAACCTTGCTCGAGTCGAGTACTACTTCGCCAAGTTCTTATCTGGCATGGAAGTTCGGAGCCGCAGGGGGACAGCACAGATTGAGTTGGCTCCGGATCAGACGGTTGCGCTGACGCCAAATCTTCTGTTCATCGGGACGGTCAATGTCGACGAGACGACACATGGATTCGCCGACAAGGTCTTCGATCGGGCGCAACTCATTGAGATGGAGGCTCCCAAGGAAGCCATTGCCCAACACATCGGATCGGCGGCGTTTCGGGACAGCCTGCTCGAGGTTTGGGACGCGGTTGAGGATGCCAAACCGTTCGCATTCAGAGTCGTGGACGACGTCAAGGCCTATGTGGGCGAGTCGGAAAGCCTCGGTGTGGAATGGCAGGAGGCGGTGGATGAACAGATCCTGCAGAAGGTGCTCCCAAAACTGACTGGCGCCGACCCCGCCGTCCGCTTCGCTCTCGACCGTTTGGTTGAGCTATGTGATCAGCATGGGTTTGAGCTAACGAAGGCTAAGGCTGAGCGAATGGCTGACCTCTATGAGCGCGACGGCTTCACCTCCTACTTCTGATATCGGTTTCCGCAGCCTTGCCGGCAAAGAGGTTGCGGTGCCGAGAGAGTGGCAGCAGGGTTTGGTGATTCTCCCTGCGGGGGTGGATCAACTAACGGAGATTTCGGCTCGGGTCAATGGTCGGCACGTGGCCCCACAGGTTCAGTTGCTATCTGGCGAGCCGCAAGTCGTACTCGCTTGGGATCGAGCAGGACCGGGCTGGTATCACATCGAGCTTGGTCTAGGCGGGGAGTCGATTGAGCGTCGCTTCCGTATCGAACCGGCGAAGATCTCCGGAGCCGCTTTCGAGTCCATGCTCATGGATCTCGAGGAACGGTTGCCGGTCACGATCGCCATCGCCCTCAAGGATGCTGGTGCTCGGATCGGGCTCGATCCGGTACCACCGGAGGACCAAACACTGGCGACCGAGGTGGCTCGTCTGCGGCGTGCCGTGCACGGATCGGGGAAACCGGGTCTTGTCGAGGTCTTGAAGAGGCTCTCTAACGATCCTCACCGATTGCTCAGCAATGTGGGGGAGTGGGTTCGATCTCGGGACTCTCGCCGTCCGGATCCTGCTGGGCTGGTGCAGGCTGTCTGGAGTCCGTCCAACCTTGAGGACGGTCGCCCTAAGCGGGTTCTCGATCGTCGGGTGGTGCACACGGTGGATCTCTACGAGAACCGACTCCTGAAAGCATTCGCCACGGAAGTGGAAAGGCGGCTACGTCGAGTGTCCGCCGTCCTTGATGAGACTGCCCAGGGAGAGGTCAAGGCTGAGGTCGACCAGATGCTCATGAGCATGTCCCTAGTTAGGCGGCTGGCGTCGTTCTTGGATGAGGTTGGTCTTCTTCGATCAAGTCCGAGTCGGGCGACGATGGTTCTGATGAAGCGGATGGAGTACCGAGCTGTCTATGAGGGCTTTATCGAGTTCCGCCGCAACCGATCGGTGCACCTCGAAGAGCCAGCGATGGAAGAGCCTCTGAACAACCTCCCGTACCTTTATCAGTTGTGGTGCACGTTGGTGGTGATCGACGAAGTTGTGGCTACTGCTGCCGGCCAAGGTTGGAGTGTGGTTGGGCAGCGACTTGTTTCTCCCTCACGAGCCGGGACCTACCTGGATGTCCTTAAGGATGGGCGACCCGCGGTCACGATGAAGAGCGCATCTGGACGGCGACTTCGATTGATACCAGAGCGGAGCTTCGCTCGGTCTGGGTCCCCGCTTGGCTCAGTGAGTTTCACCCAGAGGCCCGACATCTCGATAGAGGTGACAGACTCGGAAGGCACTCGAGTCCTGCTCCTTGATCCCAAGTACAAGCTCGTCAGCGAGGACGAGGGAGAACCGGGGGACGGGACCCCGAAGAAGACCGATGTAGACAAGATGCACGCCTACCGAGATGCGATACGTGATGTCGGTGGACGTCATGCGGTTGAACATGCGGCAACGCTCTATCCAGGCAAGTCGGTTGCATACGGCGCCGATGTTTCAGCCATTCATTCCTATCCCGGTGAGGAGTCGGAAATGCGTAAGCGAGTGCGCAAGCTGGTCGAGGACTTGGTGGGCGATGGCTAAGTACGACGCGTTGAAGCAGTTCTTGCTTTTGCAGAAGGGTTCGACCGTCACGCTCTCTTTTGAGGACGTTGCAGAGACTGAGGCGTCGACTGGTACCGCTCCCTGATGGACGTCATTGTCGAGTTCCGCGACTTCAGCATCGACCACGACAGGCCGATCGGTTCGCCCAACAGCTTCGCCTGTCAGTACGAGTGGTCAGCTCACATACCTCGGCTGCATCGAGTTCTCGCCGATCCGTCCGGTGCCCTCGAATTCCCGAAAGTTCCTCTTTCCGACGACCCGCTGCAGTGGCATACGGCTTACTGGGAGGCCTGTTACTACTTCATGGTGGTACTGCTGGGTTGGCGAAATCCGGGTAGAGGTCTCGAGTGGTACCTCAAGGAAGGCCGTCTTGTTGGCGACTCCCATATAGGCGTCCTTCGAACACTCTTTGATCGAGATTGCCAGCTGGGAAGAATCGCAGCCTGGCTGTGGTCGGGTGGTTGGAACTGGAATCACTCTGACCTGCGCGACATGACGAGCTATAGGAGAAGTGCAGAAACACCCGATACCTGGTGGGATGGCACGAAAGTCAGATCCGGACATGACGCCCCGCTGCCAGCCGGCGGGGGAACCAACTCCCTCCATCTCAGCCACTCTTTGGATGTCGACCGTGCTCCGAGCGATCCCGGGACCACGCTGGTTAGTTCTCCAGCAACGAGATCGGCGTCGCTGCTACTCGACAGCATGGCGGGTTGGTATCACGAGCTTCAACTTCACGGAACGACTCTCCCCGATCTGGGTGCCCACTCCTGGCATGTCGATGTGGTGGTGAAACCCGTGGGATGGCTCGGTACGTTTCGGCACAGTCGTGTTACGGGCCTCTGGTTTCTCGGAAGGCATTCGGTTCACATGGCGGGGCAGCCAGAAGCGGATGAATCCAGCTGATAGCAACCTTTTTCTCCGAACGCCCTACCAAGACCTTGGATCGAAGTTGGTTCATTGGCTCGTTTGTGCACGAACTTGACACCGTGTGAGACAATGAGAGCACAACACATCGAGAGCGGCTTGAGGGATCCGGCCCCGTGACAGCCCGGCAACCTCCCAGAAATGGAAAGGTGCCACCGCCGGCAGACCTGTTGGTCTGAACGATGCATACATAGACATCGAACCTCGACCCCTACTTGTTAGGGGTCTTCTGGTTTGTGTCCGTTCTCATGTTGGGAAAAGGAGAGCGGATATGACGTCAGATACGACCGAGACACCGACATGGCAGGTCCCTGAGCTGCTGGAGG
>SMXV01000095.1 GCA_004356175.1 Acidobacteriota bacterium | reverse complement strand
CCATCGATTCTTGGATGGTTTTGGGGAGTTCCGGTTGGGTTGTCAGGTGTGTCGATAATCATCGTTGCTGGTGTTGCTCTTGAAACTACGAAACAGATCGAGAGTCAATTGACGATGCGCAACTACGAAGGGTTCCTGAGCTAGGTATCAGCCGTCCGGATATCGGACGCGGGGCTGTGTCGCCGCTCAGTCTGTCAACGGAGGTGGAGATACTGATGCCAAGACGGATTCTGCTACTCGGGCCGCCGGGATCGGGAAAAGGAACACAAGCAGCCCTGATATCCAAGGCTCTTGGCATACCCCATATCTCCACGGGTGAGATGCTTCGCGACGCTGTGAGTGCCGGCACTGAGCTTGGCGCAAAGGCTGAGGCACTCATGGCAGCGGGGGATTTCGTCCCCGATGATCTTGTCGTGGCAATTGTCGACGAGCGGCTGAGACAGGACGATGCGCAGTCCGGTTTCCTGCTCGACGGGTTCCCGAGGAACGTTGCCCAGGCCGAAGCACTTGGGTCATCGTCTGCACCCGACATCGGCACGGTCATCCTCCTTAAGGTTGACACCGACGAAATCGTGAAACGTCTCATGAAACGCGGCGCCGAGCAGGGACGAGCAGACGACAACGAGGAGACAGTGCGGCGCCGTCTTGAGATCTACCAGGCCGAGACAGCCCCTCTTGTCGAGTTCTACGGTTCCTCGGTGCTGGCTGTTGACGGTATCGGAACCATCGACGACGTGTTCGCGAGGGTTGCGCTCGCTCTATCAGGGTCATGACGGGAACACGTATCATCACAATCAAGACTCCCGCTGATTTCGACAAGATGCTCGTTGCTGGCAAATGTGTTGCAGCAATGCACGATGTCGTGCGCTCCGCTGTCGAACCAGGAGTTACGACCGGTCACTTTGACAAGTTGGCTCGCCAGGTTCTTGACGACTTCGACTGCCAGCCATCGTTTCTTGGATACGGAGACCCTGGCAATCCCTTCACTGGTGTTCTTTGTACATCTCCGAACTCTGTGATCGTCCACGGAATCCCTGGCGACCACGTGTTGAGCGATGGCGACATCATCTCGATCGATGCGGGCGCGATCTACCAGGGCTGGCACGGAGACGCCGCATTCACAGTGGCCGTCGGCGACGTTCCCGATGATGTTGCGAACCTGATTGCTGTGACAGAGCAGGCGCTGTGGGCCGGTCTCGAACAGGCTCAGGACGGAAACAAGCTCGGAGATGTCGGTGCCGCGATCGAGGCGACCGCAACACCTCACGGCATCGGAGTCGTCCGCGAATACGTCGGCCACGGCATTGGTCGCCAGATGCACGAACCCCCGTCAGTGCCGAACTACGGTCGACGTGGCAGAGGATTTCGTATCAAGACCGGCATGGCGTTTGCCATAGAACCCATGTTCAACCTCGGAACTGAGGATTCCTACATCCTTGAGGACGAATGGACGGTCGTCACCGCCGACGGCTCCTTCTCGGCCCACTTCGAACACACGGTTCTCATCACGGAAGAAGGCAGCATCGTGAGCACGCTGGAAGAGCCAAGACCGGTGTAGGGGGGGGGCAGATGTCAGATTTCAGATAACAGATTTCAGACACCGGATTTTCAAGAGTTTGGTTTCTGGCATCTAGTAGCTGGTGTCTAGTTGGTAGTGGTTCCCCGCTGGTCAGCGGAGTTGGCCAGCTGTCAGCCGGGGGAGTGGAATCAGAGTACCAGTACGGTCAGCTCGGGCGAACAGACGGTTCGATCATCGAGTTGGGCGGGCAGCACCGTGAACGAGGACGTCGGTATCAGCGTCACCGATCGTTTCGATCTGACCTCCGATGGCGACGGGTCCAATGCCGCGTGTGTCAATGTGACAACGGGGTAACGCGTCGACCCTTGGCTTCTGACACCGCTTTGCGGTTAGCGCTGCACCGCGATACACTGCCATGAGCAGTCCGAGAGCGGGCTGTGATTTCTTGTGAACAAACGACGTTGTTGATATCGACGGACTGCTAACCCCCATTGGACTTTCTTGGGTTTCTGTTGGCCTCCCGAGATGTAGACGTCAATCACTCGGGACTGTCCGATGGACCCCCGGTGCTTGGCGACACGACGTCCCGAAGAAGTACCGAGGCAGGAACACGGCTTATGAAAGTCTCAGCTTCAGCTAAGAAGATGTGCGAGAAGTGTCGGGTCATCCGACGCCACGGTCGCGTGCGCGTGATCTGTGAGAATCCTCGCCACAAGCAGCGTCAGGGGTAGGAACGAATGGCACGAATTGCCGGAGTTGACCTCCCGAGGGACAAGAGAATCGAGATAGGTCTGACCTACGTCTATGGGATGGGTCGGTCGAGGTCGAATCTGACACTCGACGCACTCGACATCGACTACAACACAAAGGTACGAGACCTGACTGATGCAGAGGTATTGCGCATTCGTCAGTTCATCGATTCCAACTACAAGATTGAGGGTGACCTTCGTCGCGAGGTTGCCCAGAACATCAAGCGCAAGATCGAGATCGGTTGTTACCAAGGTCTGCGTCACCGCAAGGGACTCCCCGTTCGCGGCCAGCGCACCCACACGAACGCGCGCACTCGCAAGGGCAGGCGTGTTGCTATCGCCGGTAAGAAGAAGGTCACCAAGTAATGGCTCCAACAGACAGCACACCAGATGCTGACACGACCGAACCACAGGACTCCACAGTGTCAGAAGACGTCGTGTCAGAAGACATAGAGACGCCGGCCACCGAGGATGTTGCTGACCAGCCAGAAAAGGTTGAAGAGGCCTCGGACACCGCTGAGCAGCCACGCGGTGAAACCGACGACGCTCCCGAGGCTACCCAAGAGGTATCTGCACCAAAGGAACGGGCAGAGTCCGCAGAGACCCCAGAAGCCCCTGCGACAACTGATCCGGCCGCCG
The DNA here is from genome assembly GCA_004356175.1 of Acidobacteriota bacterium. Taxonomy (GTDB): domain Bacteria; phylum Actinomycetota; class Acidimicrobiia; order Spongiisociales; family UBA5794; genus B3-G11. The sequence continues at coordinate 3,012 of SMXV01000095.1, read as the reverse complement.
ACATGATCGCGGCAGCCGCTGCCGCTCCAAGGCGTCGCCGCGGCAAAAAAACAATCTCTCACGGTCAGATGCACATCAAGGCAACGTTCAACAACACGATTCTGACAATTACCGACCAGGACGGCAAAGTTGCCGCATGGACATCCGGTGGTTCCGTCGGGTTCACCGGGTCACGCAAGTCGACCCCATACGCTGCGCAGGTCGCTGCTGAGCAGGCCGCCCGCAAGGCTGGCGAGATGGGCATCCGCAAGCTCGACGTCATCGTCAGGGGTTCCGGTTCGGGTCGCGAGACAGCAATTCGCACACTCCAGAACATGGGCATCGAAATTACAGGAATCAAGGACGTGACGCCCGTACCGCACAACGGCTGCCGTCCCAAGAAGCGGAAGGGTCGTTAGACGTGGCTCGATACACCGGACCGAGAACAAAGGTCAGCCGCAGGGCCCGTCAACTACTCGACGAGAACAAGGCAAAGTATTACGACCGCAGGCCATACCCGCCGGGTCAGCATGGTCGCGGCCGCATCCGCGAATCTCAGTACCAGATTCAGCTCCGTGAGAAACAGAAGCTGAAGTTCATGTACGGCGTGCTTGAGAAGCAGTTCCGTCGGTACTACAAGAACTCTGCAAAGGCGAGTGGAATCACAGGAACCAACCTGCTCGTGATCCTTGAGACCCGCCTTGACAATGTCGTCTACCGCGCCGGTCTGGCCGCTACCCGCCCTCAGGCGAGGCAGCTCGTCAATCACGGCCACTTCCTTGTGAATGCCAAGAAGGTTGATATTCCTTCCTACCAGGTGAGCGCGGACGACGTGGTCACAGTAAGGGAAAAAAGCAGCGATATTCTTCCCATCCAGCACGCAATCGATACCGTCGGCAGGTCCGTTCCCGAATGGATGCAGGTGAATACGAACGATCGCAAGATCACCATCGACTCCCTTCCATCCCGTGAACAGATCGACACCGAAATCAAAGAACAACTCATCGTCGAGCTCTACTCCAAGTAGAACGACACGTAGCCGATCCCCGAGACAGGAGCGAAAGTGCTCATCACTCAGCGTCCAACAATTGAAGAGCAAACAACGAACGACGATCGTTCAAAGTTTGTAATAGAGCCACTTGAACCAGGTTTCGGTCACACTCTCGGTAACACGATGCGTCGCACTCTGCTGTCGCGCATCCCCGGAGCTGCGATTACATCGGTGAGAATCGATGGCGTTCAGCACGAGTTCTCGACCGTCGAGGGCGTCGTTGAGGATGTTGTCGACTTCATCCTGAATCTCAAGCAGGTTGTGCTTCGCATCGATTCTGACGAGCAGCAGACACTGTACCTGTCGGCATCCGGAAAGGGGGCTGTCACTGCTGGTGATATCAAAGTTCCTGCCGGTGTTGAGATTGCAAACCCTGATCTTCATCTCGCCACGCTTGCGGCATCGGGAAAGCTCGAAGTCGAGCTGACCGCCGAACGCGGTGTCGGTTACCGCAGCGCAGACAAGAACAAGAGCAGCGACACGATCGGTGTCATTCCAATCGACTCGATCTTCTCTCCTGTCCGCAAGGTTTCGTACGTGATCGGTCTTGCTCAGGTTGGTCAGCGCACCGACTTCGACAGCCTCGTGATTGATGTTGAGACCGACGGTTCAGTGACGCCATCTGAGGCAATGTCCTCAGCAGGTGAAACGCTTGCGAACCTCTTTGAACTTATCTCGGAGATGGATGACTACGAGGGCCTTGTACCTGACGAGCTCGCACCTGTTGAGCCATCAGGCCAGGAGCACCTTGACCTGCCGATTGAGGCACTTGACCTGTCAGAGAGGCCTCGCAACTGCTTGCGCCGTGCACAAGTTCAGTCTGTTGGTGAGCTCATCGAGAAGACAGAAGAGGACCTCCTCAACATCACGAACTTTGGGCAGAAGTCGCTTGAAGAAGTAGTAGCCAAGCTTGATGAGCTCGGTTTCTCGCTCAAGAACTACGCCGACGTTGATGCGAGCATGGTCTAATGCCTCGCCCCAAGAAAGGCAAACGGCTCGGCGGTTCACCGTCACATCAGCGCAAGATTCTTGCGAACCTGACCTCTGATCTTATTGAGTACGAATCGATCACAACGACGCACGCAAAGGCGAAGTTTCTTCGTCCCTACGCCGAGAAGATCATCACGAAGGCACGCCGTGGCGACCTGCATGCCCGTCGCACGATTCTCAAGAAGATCAACAACAACGATGTTGTAACGAAGCTTTTCGACGATGTCGCCCCACGATACGAGGACCGTCCTGGCGGTTATCTCCGAATCATCAAACTCGGTCCTCGCCGCGGCGACGGCGCAGAAATGGCAAAAGTCGAACTCGTTTGACCCCTCCCAGGTCAACCGAACCGCTCTTCGCCGCCGCGGTCTGAGACGTCACGCAGTTCGCTCCGAACTGCAAAGGAACGCTTCGAGCGCTCCCCGTTGTCCGTCGACTCTCCTGCGGACGAAATCGGAAACATCGGACTCGGTCAACGCGTCCAGATTCTGAGGAATCAAAGTACTGTTCTTTCGGTGACACAATCAGAGAACATCGAGGCACTTGTCCGCGCATATCAGCCGACGAGCGACGAGCGATCTCATTCCGCTGCCACCGCTCTTCTGCGTCAGGATCGTGTGATGTGGAGGCGAACGGACTTCGACCCCGGTCACTTCACAGCTTCAGGGTTCGTCGTGTCGTCCGATGGAGGATCACTGCTTCTCATCCTGCATGGGAAGCTTGGCCGCTGGTTGCAACCTGGTGGCCATATCGATTCGGACGATCCGAGCGCCGAGGCGGCTGCGCGTCGCGAGGTATTTGAGGAGACCGGCGTTGCCAATCTTCGGGCTCTCGCAGACGACCCGGTCCGAATGGACGTGCATAAGATTCCGGCGCGGGAACCCGAGCCGAAGCATCTGCATTTCGATCTTGGTTTTGGTTTTCAGGCAGCGGGTGGGGACATCGGTCCCCTTGATGAGGTCGCCGACGCGAAGTGGGTGAGGTTCGAGCAT
>SMXV01000094.1 GCA_004356175.1 Acidobacteriota bacterium | reverse complement strand
TTCAATTCGTCTGATCCGAGGGTCCAGGCGGTACTCGACAAGTTCGAAGAGACGTACGGTGAGCAGATGGATACCGAAGCGATGCTCGCGTATCAGGCCATATACGTGATCGCAGATGCGCTCGAACGGGCGGCTTCGTCCGATCCAGCCGATGTGAGAGCGGCATTGGCTGAAACGAACATCGTTGACCACTTCCTGGCGTACCCAGGACCGATCACGTTCGACGCAACAGGCGAGAACGTGAACGCTCAGCCGACGCTGATGCAGGTTCAGGACGGCAAGGTGCTCCAGGTTGCTCCTGAAGCGATCGGCGAAACCGATCCGGTGTTCCCAGGCACGTCTTGGGGAGGAAACTAACCTCTGACACCACAGTGAACGAGACAACGCAAGGACGGTCCAGAGCTTGGGTTTGGACCGTCCTTGCGATTGTCGCATTTGTCCTCGGCATTTTTCTCGTACAGTCGGGATGGTGGGACAGCAACCACTCGGTATTCGCTCAGGCCGTCGTTTCGGGCCTGCTCATCGGTGGTGTGTACGGATTGGTTGCCATGGGCCTGAGCCTGGTGTTCGGCGTTCTCGACATCATCAACTTCGCCCATGGCGCACTGATGACCATCGGTATCTATGCGAGTTATCTCCTGTTCCAGGAATATGGCGTTGACCCGTACATCTCGTTGCTGATCACGGTTCCGTTGCTCTTTGTGGTCGGCATGGGCATTCAGCATTTTGCGATAAACCCGGTCATGACCGCCCCGGTCCACAACCAGTTGCTCCTGACCCTCGGCATCGCGATCATGATCGAGAACATCCTTCTCGTCGTCTTCACCGGAACGCCGCGCTCGATCGAGTTGCCGTATGCCAGGGAGTCGTTCGACCTTGGATTCGTGACGCTCGACTTCCCCCTCAAAGTGTTCGGTGCGGTCGTGAGCATGCCGAAGCTGATTGCGTTCGTCATGGCGATCGTTCTGGCCCTGGTCCTCTATGTCCTTATCCAGCGCACGTGGCTGGGTTCTGCAATCCGCGCCTCGGCGCAGCAGCCAGAGGGCGCTGAACTCGTCGGCATCGACATCAACCGGATCTACATGATCACGTTCGGCATCGGCGCCGCAGCGGCCGGGGCTGCCGGCACCCTCGTTATGCCATTCCTCTTCGTCAGCCCGACGGCTGGTGCAACCTTCAACATTATCGCCTTCGTCGTGGTCGTTCTCGGCGGCATGGGGTCGGTGCCAGGCGCCCTCGTCGGTGGACTGATCATCGGGCTCACACAAGAGATGAGTCAGATCTTCGTGTCGGGATCGTCGAAGTTCCTCAGCGTCTTCGTCGTGTTCATCCTCGTGCTGTTGTTCCGCCCTCAAGGAATCTTCGGTAAGGCGCATCGATGAACAGGCTCTCGACGTTGGTCAAGAGTTCGTCGTCGGACCTCCTGGTTCTCCTGGGTGTGGTGGCGATCCTGTCGATCCTTCCGGTCGCCCTCAATCCGTTCTTGCTCTCGGTCGCGACCGGGGTCCTGATCTTCGCTCTGGCCGCTATTGGGTGGAACGTTCTTTCAGGCTTCGCAGGACAGTTCTCATTCGGGCATGCCGCGTTCTTCGGCCTCGGCGCCTACACCGTCGCGATCCTCCTGACCAAGTACTCTGTCTCGCCGTGGCTCGGACTCGTTGTCGGTGGCCTTGTCGGTGCCGCGTTCGGCCTTGTCGTGGGATGGGTCTCGTTTCGTTTCGGCCTCAAGGGGGCTTACTTCGCCTTGGCGACGTTCGCCGTGGCCGAGATGCTCCGGATCACGTTCAACAACCTTGACTATCTCGGTGCTGGGATCGGAATCACGATTCCACTCGTGTACGGCGACGACTGGGTTCGCATGCAGTTCAGCAACACGAGAGAGATCCACTACTGGCTGATCCTCGGTCTGCTGGCGGTAGCTGTCGTCGCGACGATCGCGATCAAGCGGTCGAGGATCGGAAGCTACATGTTCGCCGTGCGCGAGGACGAGGATGCCGCGGCAGCGCTCGGCATCAACCCGCTCAAGACGAAGCTTGTCGCGATGTCGATCAGCGGATTCATCACGGCGGTCGCTGGCGGCTATTTCACCCTGTTCTTCCTGTTCATCGATCCGGACGTCGTCTTCGGAGCGGTCGTGTCGGTCGCCATCCTCCTCCGACCGATCGTCGGTGGCATGGGAACGATCTGGGGTCCTGTAATCGGTGCCGCGGTCCTCTCCCTGCTCGGAGAGCTGACGCGGTCTCTTGTCAGGGATCCACCGGCGTTCTTGTCCTTCATCGAAGGCGCAAATGGGCTGGACCAGGTCCTCTTTGGCTTGATCCTTGTCGTCATGATCATTCGTGCGCCCGATGGCATCCTCGGATGGTTCCGACGAAGACGCAAGCAGGCTCAGACATGACGACGATTCTCAACGTTGACGACGTCTCGAAGTCTTTCGGTGGCCTGAAAGCAGTTCGCGAGGTTGGCTTCGACCTACACGAGGGCGAGATCCTGGGCTTCATCGGTCCCAACGGCGCCGGGAAGACAACGCTGTTCAACATCGTCGCAGGTGCGATTCCGGCTGACAGCGGTTTCGTAACTTTCGACGGTCAGCGTACAGAGGCGATGAGGCCACACGAGATCGCGAGACTTGGGCTCGTGCGAACGTTCCAGGTAGTCAAGCCGTTCAGCGGATTGACCGTGCACGAGAACGTCCTGGTTGGTGCGTTCCTGAATCGCCGGGATCCGACCGAGGCCAACGCCCGATCTCGCGAGATGATGCGTATCACGGGTCTGACGCCATACGCTGATCGTGCGGCTCAAGGTCTGACTCTGGCGATTCGGAAGCGACTCGAGCTTGCGAGGGCACTGGCCACCGACCCGAAGGTTCTTCTCCTCGACGAGGTTCTCGCAGGACTCACCCCAACAGAGGGTGCCGAGATGATCGAGGTGGTCCGGTCCATTCGAGATGGCGGGGTCTCCATGTTGATCATCGAGCACGTAATGGCCGCGATCATGGCGCTGTCCGACAGAATCGCGGTCATCCATCACGGCGAGATGTTGGCGATCGGAAAGCCGGCAGAGATCGTCAAGGATCCCAGAGTCGTGGAAGCGTACCTCGGAGAGGAGTTCCAGATTGCTCCGGATTGAGAACCTGCACGCCGGGTATGCCGATCTTGAAGTTCTTCATGGCGTTGACCTTGAGGTGAACGAGGGCGAGATCGTTGCGCTCATCGGAGCGAACGGAGCTGGGAAGACGACGACGTTGAGAGCGATATCTGGAGTGATTCCGGTGTCTAGCGGTTCGATCACGTTCGAAGGTTCCAGCATCGACTCATGGCGATCCTCCAAGATCGTGGCTGAGGGGGTCGTCCAGGTTCCGGAAGCCCGAAAGCTGTTCGCAGACATGTCGGTCAGAGAGAATCTGAGGCTTGGCGCATACCGACGGGGTCGATCGGAGATGGACGCAACGTTCGACGAGGTGTTCGAGCTCTTTCCGCGGTTGCAAGAGCGTGCATCACAGATCGCGGGAACGCTCAGCGGTGGGGAGCAGCAGATGCTCGCGATCGGGAGGGCGCTGATGACCAAGCCTCGCTTCTTGATGCTCGATGAGCCCTCGCTCGGTCTCGCACCGAAGCTGGTGGCGGACATATTCGATGTTGTCAGGAACATCGGCAAGAATGGTGTGACCGTGATGTTGGTAGAGCAGAACGCCGTACGCGCCCTTGAGCTCTCAGACCGTGGATATGTGCTTGAGAACGGCGTGGTCGCATTGCACGGCACGGGTGATGAGCTGCTCGGGAATGATCGCGTTCGTGAGGCGTATCTGGGCCTATGACACGCCGCGAAGACCTCAGCGTCCAGGAAGGAGAGCGAGTGACGACACCGATGTTCGACGTCCTCGTCGCAGGTGCGGGCGGAGGCGGGCTATCAGCAGCGCTGGCTGCTGCAGACCGTGGGCTGGAGGTCGCAGTTGTTGAGGCCAACGAGAGTTATCGAACGAGCTCGAATACCGCAATGAGCACGGCGATGATTCCTGCGGGCGGGAGCCGATGGCAGGAAGCGGCTGGTATCGATGATTCGCCCCAAGACTTCCTTGCCGACATCATGCGGAAGACGGACGGTTCGGCAGACGTTGCCGTCGCTCGTGCGCTGACAGAGGTGGCACCTGATCTCGTCGCATGGATGGCTGACGAAATAGGGGTTCCCCTTGGGCTGGTGACGGACTTTCGGTACCCCGGACACTCGGCTGACCGGTGTCACGCCGTGCCGGATCGATCTGGCCGCGCCCTCCACTCGCACCTCGTCGACGAGGTCGACCGCCGCTCGAACGTGACGATGATCACCCCCATGCGGCTCACCGCCGTGGAGCGTTCCGATGCAGACCAAATTTCTGCGCACGTTGAGAGGCCGGACGGAACGAGCGAAGAGACGACGGCTGGTTCGATCGTGCTTGCCACCAACGGCTACGGTGCGCGTCCCGACTTCATAGCACGGTTCATCCCCGAAATCGAGAACGCTCTCTACCACGGTGGCCCGGGCAGCACAGGGGACGCTCTGGTCATCGGTAAGACGATGGACGCCGATGTCGCCTACCTGGATGCCTATCAGGGCCACGGATCGGTTGCGACTCCCCACGGGATCATCGTTACCTGGGCGATCGTGATGCACGGAGGCATACTCATCAATTCGGCTGGGAGTCGGTTCGGCGACGAAACCCAGGGTTACTCCGAGTACGCGGTCCCGGTTCTCAGCCAGGCCGACGGGATTGCATGGGTTGTCTTCGATGCACGAATCGGAGAAGCATGTCGGGTGTTCAGGGATTACCAGGATCTTGTCACAGCTGATGCGGTGCGTTGGTCGGACGATGCCGCTGGTCTTGCGAGCATCGTCGGTGTTTCGGCCGAAGTCATGGGGGAGACACTCCGTACCGCCCGGGGATCGGCAACCGGCTCAGCACCTGATGCGTTTGGGCGCATGGCGTGGGAGCAGGAGCTCAGCCCACCGTACGGAGCAGTGAAGGTGACTGGTGCCCTCTTCCATACCCAGGGCGGCCTTTGCGTGGACGAACACGCGAGGATTCTATCAGCAGGCATGCCGATCCCAGGAATGTATGCCGTCGGTGGAGCCGCAGTCGGCATATCGGGGCATGGGGCATCCGGATATCTCGCTGGTAACGGGTTGCTTTCGGCGTTCGGCCTCGGATACATCGCAGGCAACCATGTCGCGGCCAGACAGTGAACGATCGACCGTCGCGGGACGGACCCCGTCAGAGCGAGGAGAAGACATGTTCGATCTCATAGTCAAGAACGTCAATGTCGTCAGACCGAACGTGCCCGAGGTCGAGACGCTCGATATCGCGATCAAGGATGGGAAGTTCGCACACCTCGCGCCGAGCATCGACCCGAGCGACGCATCAGATGTAGTGGACGGAGAGGGGCTGCACGCCTTTCCAGGCGTGGTCGACGCACACATGCACCTTGGGATCTATCACCCCCTTTCTGAGGACATCGTCACGGAGACTCGCTCGGCCGCTACGGGTGGCGTCACCTCTGGCATCAGCTACATCCGGACAGGCCGCTACTACCTCAACAAGGGCGGGTCATATGCCGATTTCCTCCCGGATGTCATGGAAGCCAGCGATGGCCGATCCTACATCGACTATGGGTATCACGTTGCGCCGATGATGCAGCAGCACATCGATGAGATCCCCCTTCTTATCGATCGATTCGGTATCCCCTCGTACAAGATCTTCATGTTTTACGGAAGCCATGGTCTCCACGGCCGGTCGGACGATCAGAGCGCGTTTCTCATGACGCCTCCCGGTGAGAACTACGACTACGCACATTTCGAGTTCATCATGCGCGGCGCACGAGCGGCGATGGATCAGTTCCCTGACAAGGCGGACTACATCTCGGTCTCGCTTCACTGCGAGACCGCAGAGATCATGCGTGCGTACACGAAGATGGCGGAAGAGAACGATGAACTCTCCGGTCTGGCGGCATACAACGCAGCACGCCCACCGCACTCGGAGGGCCTTGCGATCGCCGTTGCGTCGTATCTCGCCCATGAGACACAGTTCCCGAACATCAATCTGCTGCATCTCAGTTCGGCCAAGGCGATCGAATCAGCGATGCTGATGGAGGACACCTTCCCCGACATCAACTTTCGCAGAGAAGTGACCATCACCCATCTGTTGACCGACTTCGAGGGTGTGACGGGGATCCACGGCAAGGTCAACCCGCCGCTCCGCCCTCGTTCAGACGTGGAGGCGCTGTGGCAGGCCATCGAGGACGGCAACATCGACTGGGTCATCTCGGACCACGCTTGCTGCGCAGACGAGATGAAGGTGGACCAAGACAACCGCAATGATGTGTGGCTGGCGAAATCCGGCTTCGGTGGCACAGAGTTCATCCTGCCGGGCATGGTGAGCGAGGCGCGCAAGCGTGGCCTCCCGTTGCATCGTGTCGCTGAACTCGTTTCATGGAACGCCGCACAGCGGTACGGGCTGAGATCGAAGGGGACCATCGAGGTTGGTTTCGATGCCGACCTAGCCCTTGTTGATCTGGAAGAGACTTGGACCATTCGCGCGGATGAATCCGAGTCGGCACAGGGATACAGCCCTCTGGAAGGTCATGAGCTCACCGGGAAAGTGAAGCACGTCTTCCTGCGGGGGGCGAGGATGGTGGACGACGGGACCGTCGTCGGCGAGCCCACGGGCAAGTACCTCTCACGCCCAACCGCATAGCGAGGTTTCGTTACCCCCGATAACCCATCCGCTCGGAGAGCTGCCTTCCCGCAGCGACGATGAGCGCTGCAGCCTCGTCGGCCTGGTCCTGGAATCGTTCTGCAGGTCCGCACAGACTGATCGCAGCCACCGGCCAGCCGCTGTGATCGAAGACGGGCGCCGCCACCGATGCCGCTCCCGGCTGCCGCTCGTTCACGGACGATGCGTACCCGAGGCGTCGAATGCGAGCGAGGTCCTTCATCAGGAGATCTGGATCTGTGATGGTCAACTCAGTGAGGGGTTCAAGGACAACATCTGACATGTAGTCCTCGATGTCTTCTGGCGCGAGATGAGCGAGGATCGCCTTCGATGATCCTCCGGCGTGCAAGGGGAACGATCTGCCAAGTAAGACGGTCATCTTCACCTCGCGAGATGGCGTGACCTGATCGATGTAAAGACGATGTGTTCCGCTCCTGATGGAGAGGGTCGCGGTCTCCTGGGTCTTGGCCGACAGCTCCTCAAGCATCGGCTTGGCGATGTCTCTCACGTCGACATGCCTGAGGAATGCCAAGCCGAGTTCCAGAGCGGCAGGTCCAAGCATGTAGCGGCGAGTCGCGGGATCGACGGCGATGTAATCCAGGCTCCGCAGCGTGTTGAGAATGCGGTGGACCACCGCCTTCGAGATGTCCAAGTTGTTGGAGATCTCGGTGACTCCGAGGTGCTGGCTGTCTGCCTGTGCGAATGCGCTCATCACGAGCGCTGTCCGTTCAACGGCGGTGATCGTCTGCCCTGAGGTGTCGCCTGCCATACAGCTCCTTGTACGACCCTAAGTTAGCCGCCCCGTTCCGCCTAGTGGAACGTCAATTCTGCGCTCGAACCGTTCCTCGGCTTCTGGTGCGGCACATGGCATCAACAGGCCGCTCACCGTCACGGAGCTCACCTCTCACTACAGTGTGTGACCATACGAGAGAGTCCAATGTCAACACTCCCAACCGGTATCGTCACTTTCCTTTTCACGGATGTTGAAGGAAGCACTCAACGTTGGGATGCGCACGTGGCCGTCATGAAAGAGGCGATGGC
>SMXV01000093.1 GCA_004356175.1 Acidobacteriota bacterium | reverse complement strand
TGACGATATTAGGCATCGTTCGTATCTCTCATGGCACACAACGTCCCAGCGAAATACGCTGCGAGGCCGCAGCACTGGTCGACACGCACAGAGACCACATCTCGAAGTGGTACGACGACTGTTCGGACGAGATCCACGCAGGACTCGGATCGATGTACGTCGTGGATGAGCGATTTCGTTCGAATATCAACACCGCCGGCGGTGGCCTCGCGCGGTACATGTCCCAGGCCATTGCGAGCAGATACATCCAGTAGCCGCGTCTCTCTCGTTGGTACGATGGCCCGCCACACCATGGAGGATCATCATGACCGGCGAACTTCCGCGCTGCCCTGAGTCATTCCCGGAGGATACGAGAGCTGCACACACTGGCCGAGTGCCCATAGGGCGGTGCTCGATGGACCACAAGGCCTACGAGACACATTGAGGAATTGAGGATGACCTGAGCGCTGAGCCATAGGGGAACAGCAATCCGGTATGGTGTCAGACATGAAAAAGCTCTTGGCGCTTGTGCGTCGCGACACCATCAAAGAGGACGCCGTTGCTGGACTCGTGCTTGGGGTTGAGAGTGTGCCGGACGGTCTGGCCGCAGGACTGCTTGCGGGTGTGAACCCCTTGTACGGACTATACGCATACATGGCGGGAACTTTCACCGGCGGTCTATTCACAAGTTCGTCGTTCATGGCAGTCCAAGCAACGGGAGCCATGGCGATTGTCGTTGCGGACATCGAGATTGTGCACGCTGCTGAGGATCCTGGACGAATGCTCTTCACGCTCTCAATTGTCACTGGCGCAGTCATGCTGGTGGCTGGGATCTTCAAGTTGGGTTCCATTCTGCGTTTCGTTTCCAACGCTGTCATGGTTGGGTTCATCAACGCTGTTGGCGTCAACATCATCCTCGGGCAACTCGACAACTTCTCGGGGTATGACGCTCAAGGGAGCAACCGAGTGATACGCGCTCTGGACCTTCTGGTCAATTTCACTCAGGTACACCTACAGACGATCACCATCGGAATCCTGACAATCGTCCTGATTGTCGTACTCGAACGCACGAAACTCGGACCGCTCGGAATGGTGGCTGGGATCTTGGTTACGTCGGCCATCGTTCCAATGCTTGGCTGGGATGTGGCGCAATTGCGCGACATCGCAGATGTGCCTCGGTCGCTGCCATTCCCCGTTATGCCCATTTTCGGTGCCATTCCGTCGTTGATTATTCCGGCGCTGAGCCTTGCGTTCATTGGACTGGTTCAGGGCGCTGGTATCTCATCGAACTTTCCGGACGACGATGGCACCTATCCAGATATCTCACAGGACTTCATCGGGCAGGGAGCCGCAAACATCGCAGCTGGAATCTTCCAAGGAATGCCAGTCGGTGGCTCCATGTCTGCATCGTCGCTCGTCAAGAGTGCTGGCGCACGGTCCCGGATCGCTCTACTCATTGCGAGCGTCGTTATGGCCATCGTGGTTCTCGTCTTCGGTGAGGCTGTGGGGTTCATTGCGATGCCTGCACTCGCCGGACTGCTCATGACGGTCGGTTTCCGCACAATCAAGCCAACAGATATCACCTCTGTATGGAAGACGGGCAGGATGCAGGCGACGGTAATGACCGTGACTTTTGTGTTGACGATGATCATCCCGCTGCAAAACGCAGTACTGGTTGGCGTTGGTATCTCGATGATTCTCTACATCATCAAGCAATCGAATCAGATCACGATCAAGCGCTGGATTCCCGACGGTGCCGGGAATCTGCGCGAGGTCGAAATTCCAGCAACAGTCGGTGCGCGGGACGTCGTCATCCTTCAGCCGTACGGAAGCCTTTTCTTTGCATCTGCCCCCGTGTTCGAGGAGCTACTACCCGATGTTGTCGACACAACGACGGATTCCGTCGTGATTCTCCGACTGCGCGGCAGGACCGACCTCGGATCCACCTTCATGGACGTGCTGCGCCGGTACGCCGAAGAGCTATCGGGTGCGAACAGCAAATTGGTCATTATCTCTGCGGACGAACACATTCATGAGCAGCTCGCGATAACACGTGTAACGGCAGCGGTTGGTTCCGAGAACATATACACCTCTGATGAGTGGGTGGGTGCGACTCTCAAGCGAGCGCACGCCGATGCTCGCGAATGGATTGCCGCCAGAGGTAACGTCGAGGGGGACGTCACATCATGAGCAGTCGATACTTTGCGAACGAGCCGCACCAGCCCCGGGTTCGCCGAGCCGCGGACGCGACGTCGATAGGAATTGGTTTAGTGCTTGCCCTGTGGACAGCAGCCACTGCCGACAGTGTTGCAGCAGTGGAGGCCGCCCTTATTGACATCGCGACTGCAGCCCCACTATGGCTCGACCAGGTCTACAAAGTGGCGTACTTCCTCGGAATTCTGTTCATTCTTGGTCTTGTCATTGCTGCGCTGGCTCAGGGAAAACGACGCCTTGATCTGTTGCGTGATTTGTTTCTCGCGATCGTCGTGTCTGGTGCAGTTGTCCTCCTGATCGTTTGGACAATCGGTGGGACTATTCCAGTCGCTCTTCCCGAGCTTGGGGTCCAAGACATTGAGCCTGCGTTCCCTATTCTGCGTGTTGTGATGCTGACAGCCGCAACCGTTGTCGCCTCACCACACCTCACTCGCCCCGTTCGGCGTTTCGGGTGGGTCATGATTTTGCTCGTCGCAATTTCGGGTTTCGGTCTTGGGATTGGTCTACCTGGTGCTGCGCTTGGTGGTTTCGGAATCGGTCTTGCTGTTGCAGGCTCGCTGCTTCTGCTGTTCGGGTCGCCCGCGGGCTATCCGGATCTCGCGGCGGTTACGTCAGCACTTGCGGACTTTGGCCTTTCGGTCCGTGATATCGAACCGACAAGAGATCAGTCATGGGGTGTGCGACGTCTCAGCGGATTGCTCGACGACGGACGTCGCGTGCAGGTGAAGGCGTACGGTCGAGATGCGATGGAGTCCCAGCTCCTCAACAGGGTGTGGAGAAGTGTCTGGTACAGAGACGATGGTCAGACGTTTTCCTACAGCCGCCTCCAGGCTGTTGAACACGAGGCGCTTGTGTTACTCATGGCTCGGCTGGGCGGTGCCGCAACCCCAGAGGTTGTGGCTGTAGGCGTTGGAGGAGACGACATGGCCCTCCTTGGGACCCTCGACGGCGGCGGCGACCCGTCAGAAGAGTCGGTGACGGAAGATCAGCTGGGTGCCATGTGGAGCCAAGTTGCCATGCTTCACGATTCGGGCATAGCCCACGGTGCTCTCACGGTGCAAGCGTTCCAAATCGTCGACGGTGACCTCGTCGTTCGAGAGATGGCTGCTGCTTCGCTGAGCGCGCCTGAGGTCCGGATCAACCTCGATGTCGTGTCAATGTTGTATTCGTCTGCGGTCGCGGTTGGAGCAGACGACGCGGTTGCCGCAGCCCGCGCCGGTGTGGGGGACGACCGCCTCGTTGCGGCGTTGCCCTTCCTTCAGCTCCCGGCATTGACGCGGGCACAGAAGAAGTCAGTCGTGAAACCGAAAGCACTTGTCAGCGAGCTTCGCGACGCTGTAGCTGAGGCTACGGATACCGAACTGCCGGAACCGGGCAAACTGCGTCGCGTCGAATTCAAGAGCCTCATCATGCCTGCCCTCTCACTTGTTGCCGCATACGCGCTGCTTGGCATGCTTACCGGAATCGACTATGCCGCTGTATGGGAAGTGCTTCAGGGCGCAACCTGGGCGTGGATTGCGCTCGCCTTCATCGTCGGACAGACTGCGTTCTTTCCAGAAGCGACGGGAATGCTTTTCGCCACCGGATACGACCTTCCGCTGAAGCCGCTCGTGATCTTGCAGGTGTCGGTGAAATGGATTGGCCTCGCCGTCCCAAGCGCAGCGGGTCGAGTGACCATGAACACGTTGTTCCTTCGCAAGTTCGGAGTCTCGCCAACATTGGCGCTGACCCAGGGTGCGCTTGATGGTCTCGCAGGTTTCGCCGTTGAGATTAGCATTCTGTTCACGGTCTTCCTCGCAGCGGATGTGTCCCTCGATCTCGATGCGCCTGACGTCAACTGGTCCGCGATCCTCCTGATTGTTGGTCTGTTGGTCGTCGTTGGAGTAGTTGCTGTTCTTCGTATCGATCGAATTCGGAATGTCGTGATTCCAGCGCTCAAAGAGGCGTGGGGCATGCTGTGGAGCATATTGAAGGACCCGAAACGCACACTCGGACTTCTCGGCAGTAACGTTGCATCGCGAGTTCTCATCGGCGCGAGCCTGTGGTTCATTCTCCACGCAATCGGGACGCCGTTGCCGTTCGTGGCGGCTCTTGTGGCGACTGTCGCCACCAACCTGCTCGCGGGATTAGTCCCGATTCCGGGTGGCATCGGAGTGGCCGAAGCGGTGCTCACCTCGTTCTTGATTGTGCTCGGTCTGCCTCCCGAGGAGGCGTTCGCAGCCGCCGTGATATTCCGCATCGCGACGTTCTACATTCCTGCTGGCGAGGGGTTTTTCGCTATGAGGTGGCTCGAGAAGAACGGTCACCTTTGATCCGGGCGGCACAATTGGCCGCCGTATCTCTGCGAGCGCCCTCGGCTGGAATCGAACCAGCGACACCTGGATTAGGAATCCAGTGCTCTATCCCCTGAGCTACGAGGGCTTGGGAAAGCAAGCGTAGCGGCAGCCCGAATCATCTACCTGACGTCGCTCACTCTCGCGTTTGAGACTCTGACCGGAGTCGCGATGCGCAATATGGGGATCACCGAACCGAACTACTTAGTGCCCGAGACGCTGGCTCACGGCCAGGGAGATGATGGCCTGGCATCTACGATTCGTCTGCGCTCCCAGCGAAGGCGTCAAGCAGGCTCGTACCAAGCTGCGCTACACGTGTGTGAGGTCCGGCTCTCGACGTAGCGGTGAGGGGGTCTCGTCAACTCTCGCGGCTGTGCGGGCCATGGCCCTTCCGACCCTGTAGGTTGCCGCGGCGAGCAGCATAACGACGAGCCACGAGATCCACAATGCGAGCTGAAACTTCTCGTGTATGCCTGCAGGTGCGATACGCGCAATATACAGCGTATAGAACACCCCACCCGCAATATGCAGCGTGTAAAACGCCGCACTCGCAACGGAAATTGCGCGGACCACATTGTCACTTGGCGCCTTGCCGCCCGGCGTATCGTCGAAATCATTGTGCATACACAGACTCCTGTCGGTCATGCGTACTATCGGCAGGTTTCCGCAGCGCCATTAGCGATTTGGAGCACCGGATCTTGACGTCTAATTGTCCCCAATACACGGTTTGGGCCCGTTCCAGTGGCATATTGACTGGTGGGTCGAGATGAACACGGCCCAGACACATGAGACGTCGTTCGTTGTGTAGCACTTTTTTGCCTCACCTCGGCGAACCCGGCCTGACCTGCGTCCTCCGTTGGCAAACTCCTCCCACGAGGGGAGAGAGGTAAGAAGCAAACTGCCTACTGGTCCGGTCTATGGTGGATTCTTTGCCTATCCCTCCCCGGGAGAGCCGGAACCGGCGGAGTTGGCGCAGGGAGGGTGACAACGCACGGCATTGTTTGGCACTTCTAAGCGAACTGCGTGAATCCGCGAAGGTCGTGAAACCGTTCCGTTGCGTGTGCCGCACGATAGTTTTCCGGTATGGGCGATCGACCAAGACATGGTGACTGGTGGCTTGCATCGGATGGCAAGTGGTACCCGCCTGAGCTCTCCCCGAGCGAGGAGGCCGTTGCACCGACTCCAGAACGGAGCGAACAGAGCGGACCGGTTCACAGGCTCACAACGGTCCTGGCCACGTCCCTGTCGGTAACTTCGGCGCTCTTCGGAGGCGCGGCCT
This sequence comes from Acidobacteriota bacterium, assembly GCA_004356175.1. Lineage (GTDB taxonomy): Bacteria > Actinomycetota > Acidimicrobiia > Spongiisociales > UBA5794 > B3-G11. The sequence goes on along the minus strand of SMXV01000093.1, from coordinate 1,420 downwards.
ACTGGGCGTTGCGATACGGGTCGGCACTCAAGGAATTCTCCGGTGACATCTCCGACTTCGACCGGGAGTCTCTTGCACCGACTGAGTTGGCGTGGGCTGGTTGGACGGCCTTTGCTCTCCTCATGCTCGCGGCTTCTGGCGTACTTCTCATTGTGTGGGCCTTTCGTGTCTCGAAGATCCTTGACTTCCGAGAACCGGAAGGTCGCAGATGGCGCGGCTGGTGGGTCATCGGTGGATGGTTCATTCCTTTCGCGAATCTCGTGTTGCCAAAGCTGATGTTCAACGAGCTTGAACGTGTCGCGCAGGTCCCGGTCGATGGACTTCCGGTTGGTGATCGGTGGCGGGCGTTCTCGCAGTCACGGCTCTCGGATGCGTGGTGGTTCCTGTGGCTGGCTGGAGTCCTGCCGAGCCAGATTGTTCAGCTCTCTGTCGGAGATCCCGGTCGAGACGCCGCAAGGCTTTCAACGATCGTGAACGCGAGTGCGTTCTCGTACGTCATGTTCGTTGGAGCAGGCCTCTTGTTGGCCATGCTCGTGCGACGTATAGAGCAACTTCTTAGAAAATAGATCCGTCCCGGTAAGTTCTGGGAACCCAGGATCTTCCTCCGAACGTCTAACTTGTGAATCTTTTCACAAAGAGTTCAACCAAGACTTCCTGTCGGGCGGGTCGGCTCTCTCTCCCTCCTTTCTCATGCCGAACGGCCGACAGAATGACGATCGGAAAAACGGTCCCACCCGCCCTCCGATCGATCTGACTGCCTCAGCTGATCCCCTCAGCTGGGGCAGTCGCTTGTTCACGGCCAATGCTGGGGAGTCGACCGGCCGCTACGCGAGCAGGTTGAGCTCCTTGAGCAACTCCAAGAGTCTCTCACCCGATATGCCGCCCCGCTGTATGTGCGCAACTTTTCCCTCAGAGGTGTAAATCACGGTCAGCGGCATACCTCGTGCGTTGAAGGTTCCTACAGAGAGGTCGGCCTGGATTCCGCCGCCGATGTCCTTCGCTATAGGCCACTGGCCGGTAATTCCCCACTTGTCGGCATCGCCTCCACCCTGACCGCGATCCTGCGAATTGATACCAACAAAATTGATGCTATCGCCGATGACCTGGCTCACCGTCAGGAACTCGGGTATCTCATCCTCGCACACCAAGCACCAGGACGCAAAGAACACAGCAACGGTCGGCTTTCCCTCGAAATCTGACAGGGTATAACGTTCATCGCCCACAAGGGCTGGCAGGTCCCACGCCTCTGCTTCTGCTGATCCGGTAAGCGGGCTCGGCCACGTCGCGACAACGAGCAGCGCTATTCCAAGAACCACTGAGCCCGCCATGACGCCATGGCGTATCTTCTTCTTTTTCAGCGCGGCCTTCTTGCGCGCCGTGACCTCAGCGCGTTTCTTTTCCTGTTGCTGTTTCGTGTTAT
>SMXV01000092.1 GCA_004356175.1 Acidobacteriota bacterium | reverse complement strand
GCCTCGTACACATCGTTCTCCATGGGATTGTTGATCTCGCCCCACCAGATGTCGTCCTCTGTCGCCGGTTCGCGAACGATGAACTTGTCCTTGGGGCTCCGTCCTGTGTAGGGAACAGTGTCGACAACCAGCGGCCCCTGGTGGGCAATCACACCCTCACCACGAGCAAGGGTGTGCTCAACCAATGTCGGAGTTGGCAGATCCCAGTGGACGTCTCTTTGCGGATGGATTCCATGCAGGGACAGGTCGCCCACGTTGCCTCCCAATCGGTCTGCACACAGGATACGACGATGCCAGACCATCCCGGCAGACAGACCTGTAGCCTTGCGAACGATGTCCCACACCTTCCGCATGCCAGACCTCGGCGAAGGCTTAACCGAAGCCGCAGTCATTACGTGGTTCGTAGAAGTTGGCGACACGATCGAAGTCGACCAGCCGCTCGTGGAGGTGGACACTGGCAAGACTGTCGTTGAGCTACCGTCGCCCGTTAACGGGACAATCACCAGCATCATGGTCGCCGAGGGAGAAACGGTTGAGGTGAATGCAATCCTCTACATCGTTGACGGTGACCATGAAACTGACATCGCCGCGGCGAGTCCGAAGAAGCAGCAGGCTTCCCGGGTTGGTGCCCCGACTGTATCCGCGTCAAGCGTCTCGGCTGCGTCAAAATTGCTGGCCATGCCTGTCGTGAGAAAGCTTGCCAGGGACCTTGGAGTTGATCTGTCGACAATCCCCGGGTCTGGACCGGGCGGGGTGATCACGCGGGACGATGTTCTCAATTCATCGTCCAATGTCGACTCTCGAGGGCTTGTTGCGCTGAGTCAGACTCGCAGGGCGATTGCCGACCACATGGCGAAATCGTGGGCATCCATACCTCACGTCACAGTGCAAGCTGACATACGGGCCGAAGCTTTACTAGCACGACGTCCAAAGCGACAGGATGGGTCGTACCCGTTGGAAACGATCGTTGGGACGGCGGTCATCTCACTGCTCGGTGCATTTCCCGAATTCAACGCTGAGTACGTCGATGGATCGATGGCCCATTCGTCTGCAATTCATATCGGTTTTGCCGTCGACACTGAGGCAGGCCTCATCGTCGTAGTGGTGAAGGACGCTGACACGATGGACATTGATGGCTTGGCCAGCGAATTCGAGCGACTGAGCGTCGCAGCACAGGAACGCACGATCGGGATGGACGAGATCTCTGGCCAGACCTTCACCATCTCGAACATCGGCGCCCTCGGAGGAGGCCACGGCACCCCCATCATTCCCCTCGGCACAAGCGCCATTTTGTCAATCGGCCGAGCCATCGAGCAACCTGTCGTCGAGAACGGGCAACTCGCCATCGGCCTCGTCGCCCCCCTCGACCTCTCCTACGACCACCGCCTCATCGACGGCGCCCTCGGCCAACGCTTCCTCTCAGCCCTCACCACAACCCTCGAATCCAAACCCTAGGGACCCACGTCCACCCTTCAGGGCTCCTGCCTCGAGGCGTGGAACAATGAGGTCCTATGTCATGTTTTCGCGAGAGTCGACAGGATTTCTCGCAAGGAACGCCTCATCCGTGTCGTGTTCCCCCGAGAATCTGCGGGACTTCTCGCACCGAACGCTCTTGGCGTTTCCCGTTGCTTGCGGAAGCCTCACATATGAGCTGGTCGTTACACGTAGTCCTCAATCGGGGGGCAGGCGCATTGGATGTTTCGATCGCCGTAGGCGTTGTCGACACGAGACACTGGTACCCAGTACTTTGAGCGGCGGAGTTCTACCGTCGGATACACGGCATCTTCGCGAGAGAAGGCGTGATCCCACTCATTCGATGTCGCGTCCTCCGCGGGATAAGGGGAGTGCCGCAGTACTGAGTCCTCGGCAGCAACACCACCAGAGGCGACCTGGTTGATCTCTGCTTTGATCGCCACCATCGCGTCGACGAAACGATCAAGTTCGTACTTCGATTCGGACTCTGTGGGTTCAATCATCAGCGTGCCAGCAACGGGGAACGACATCGTCGGCGCATGGAATCCGTAGTCGATAAGACGTTTCGCGATGTCCTCGTTCGTGATACCGGTATCGACTTCGATCTGCCGAATGTCGAGAATGCACTCGTGCGCAACCAATCCGTGCGGTCCGGTATACAGAACCGGATAATGCTCGCCAAGACATTTCGCGAGATAGTTCGCGCTGAGCACGGCAACCTCCGTCGATCTGCGCAGACCTTCTGGGCCGAGCAGAGCAATGTACATCCACGAGATGGCTAGAACCCCGGCAGACCCGAACGCTGCCGAAGAAACGGCACCAGCGACCTGGCGTTCGTCGCCCTCGGCATTGAGAGTGTGGCCCGGCAGGTACGGCGCAAGATGGGACCGCACACCAATGGGACCGACACCGGGACCGCCGCCGCCGTGAGGAATCGCAAACGTTTTGTGCAGGTTGAGATGGCTCACGTCTGATCCGAACGACCCTGGTTGCGCAATTCCAACCATTGCGTTGAGATTCGCGCCGTCGAGGTACACCTGCCCGCCGTGTGCGTGCACGATGTCGCAGATTTCAATGATGGTGGTTTCGAACACGCCGTGCGTTGATGGGTATGTGACCATGATCGCCGCGAGATCGTCGGCGTGCTGCTCGGCTTTCGCCACCAGGTCAGAAATGTCGATGTTGCCGTCGTCGTCGCACTTGACGACGACCACCCGCATCCCTGCCATGACCGCAGACGCGGGATTTGTTCCGTGCGCCGATGAAGGGATAAGACACACATCTCTGTGCCCCTCGCCCCTGGACTCGTGGTACCCCCTAATCGCGAGCAGGCCAGCGAACTCGCCTTGTGCACCCGAGTTTGGTTGAACGGAGACGGCGTCGTACCCAGTAATCGAAGCAAGCCATTCCTGAAGCTCGCGAATCAACTCGATGTATCCCTCCACCTGATCGGTTGGCACGAATGGGTGAATCGACGCAAACTCTGGCCAGGTGATCGGTGCCATCTGCGCCGACGCGTTGAGCTTCATTGTGCACGAGCCGAGAGGAATCATTGAGCGATCGAGCGCAATGTCCTTGTCCTGGAGTCGCCGTAGGTATCGCAACATTTCGGTCTCAGACCGGTACTTGGAGAACGTCGGATGGTCGAGGTACGTGGTCGTCCGTTTTTGCGCTTCTGGGATCCCGGTCGGTATCTCGTTCGCGTCTTCCCCACCGAGAATCTCGGCGAGCACATCAATGTGCGCCGAAGTTGTCGTTTCGTCCATCGATACTCCGACGGTGGTGCTGTCGATACGGCGCAGGTTGAATCGATGGCCCCGTGCATCGGCGAGCATTGCGTCTGCGTCCCCGACTTCGATGGCGAGAGTGTCGAACCATGTCGCGTTCTTGACTCTCACTCCTCCCGACGAGAGCCTTCCGGCGAGCGAGTTGGCCATCGAATGAATTCGTGAGCCGATCTCATGAAGGCCATCGGGGCCGTGGTAGGTGGCGTACATGCCTGCCATCACCGCAAGAAGCACCTGCGCGGTACAGATGTTTGACGTCGCCTTATCGCGTCTGATGTGCTGTTCGCGGGTCTGTAACGTAAGTCGGTACGCGGTGCGGCCCTTGGTGTCCACAGAGACACCAACGAGCCGTCCGGGAAGGGACCGTTGGAATCTCTCGCGGGTCGCCATGAATCCAGCGTGGGGTCCACCGAACATCATCGGCACGCCGAAGCGTTGCGAGGAACCGATTGCGACGTCAGCGCCCAGGTCGCCCGGCGCCGTCAGCAGTGTGAGTGCCATTAAATCGGTTGCTACTGCAACGAGAGCACCAGCTTCATGTGCGTTGCTGATGATTGGTTCCATGTCGGGGATATCGCCGTAGGTGCCTGGGTACTGCAACAGGACCCCGAACACAGCGGACGGGTCGAGATCGGTGGCGGGATTGCCAACGATTATGTCTGAGCCGAGCGGTTCTGCACGGGTGCGCAGGACATCGATTGTTTGGGGATGCACTCCAGAATCAACAAAGAACGTCGTGTTCTTTGACTTTCCGACGCGTTTGATGAGCATCATCGCTTCTGCCGCTGCGGTGCCTTCGTCGAGGAGCGACGAGTTGGCGATGTCAAGACCGGTGAGGTCACACACTGCGGTCTGGAAGTTGATCAGCGCCTCGAGCCTGCCTTGGGAAATCTCGGGTTGGTAGGGCGTATAGGCCGTGTACCAACCCGGGTTCTCAAGTACGTTTCGCTGAATGACGCCTGGGGTGATTGTGCCGTAGTACCCCATGCCGATGAACGACTGGTACATCTCGTTCTTGTCTGCAATCTTCCGCACCCGTGCCAAGGCTTCCGGCTCCGTGAGGGGTCCAGCTACGTCGGGTAGCTCGCGCGAGCGAATCGACTCCGGTACTGCCTTGTCAATGAGATCTTCTATGGATGCGACGCCTATGACTTCTGCCATTGACGCAATGTCGGATTCGGATGGGCCGATGTGGCGGTCGACAAAAGTTCTGGTTGTTGAACGGTTCGGCATGGTCTGCTCCTCGGGCACGGCAATACTCGTGCCCCGTCTGTCGCACAACCTGAGAGATTCGCCGCCGAAACGACTTTCACCTTCGGTGAGGGCGTTACACCCTGCTTTCCAGATGTGCCTCTTCCCTGCGGTCCGTTTGCCTGAGAGATTCCCGGGGCGGTTGCTCCTTCGGCGTCGGATGTCCGACTCTCCCGCAAGGCGTCAATGGCCCAGACATTGTACCACCGCGCGCCCCTCTCGACTCTTCTGGCGTCCATAACCGCAAGATATTGCGGTTATGGACGCCAGAAGGTAGGGAGAACGGGGGGACGGCACTCGAACAGTACTTACCCCGTATGTTAGAGTCAGTGGTACAGGAGGCACACGAGTGGCTACAGATGCAGCAACGACCGCAACACGTCGGACTCCCCTCAGTCGGGATCGCATTCTCACTGCGGCAGTTGCGTTAGCTGACAAAGAGGGCATCGAAGCGCTGAGCATGCGTCGTATCGGGCACGCACTCGGTGTCGAAGCCATGTCGCTGTACAACCATGTCGCCAACAAGGAGGACATCCTTGACGGCATGTTCGACGTCATCATTGGTGAGATTGACATGGTCACAGCAGGGTCAGATTGGCGAGCAATCATTCGCGCGCGAGCGATGTCTGCACGTGAAGTCCTTGTTCGCCATCCATGGGCACCGAGCGTAATTCAGTCCCGAACGACGATTTCCTACGCCGCGATGAAGTACTTCGAGGCGACACTTGCTGTGCTTTTCGAAGCGGGATTTTCAGAGGAAATCACTCACCATGCCATACACACTTTGGGAAGCAGAGTCCTTGGCTTTACCCAGGAACTATTCGACATGGAGAGCGCTGCCCCAGCAGCGGAAGAAGAGATGATGAACCGCCTCACACCAGAAGATTTTCCGAATGCCGTGAGAATGCTCGCGGAAATCACCCACGACAAGGGTTCTGTTGTAGGAAACGGATGTGACGACAAAGTTGAGTTCGAATTCGGCCTCGACCTCGTACTTGACGGCCTCGATCAACTCCTACAGAACGCGGACGCCTAAAACCGCCTCCTTCGGCTATGTTATCTCGGCTGGTTTTCCGAACTTGATCTTGAACACAACGTACGCAACCGCTCCTGCTGGAATTGGAAGCCAGAACTGGAACAACCGATAGGTGAGGGTCGCGAGGGCCGCATCTGGACCGCCAATGCCAGACGCAACGAGCAGACCTGTCAGTCCGATTTCAACGAACCCGAGACCTCCGGGGGTGATTGGAATCATGCCGAGAACTGCCGCACCTGCAAATGCGACCAATACAAGACTTGGCCTTGGATTGGCACCAATCGCAATCAATGCAACGAGCAGAACCATGTAGTCGAAACCCCAATTGAGGACTGCAGCAGCAAGGGCCTTCTGCCACCGTGCTCCCAGAGCAGATACGACTTCGTTCCTTCGCGCCAAAAGACTTTCGGCGGTGAACGTCCACTCCCGCTTCAGCTTGCGAGCGAACCAACCAACAACGCTCTCACTCAGCCCACCCACCGCCATCAGCACGTTGTCGTACTTGACCAAAGCCGCGACAGCCGTAAACATCAGCACGAACATAGTTGCACCAGCTATGCCCACCGGAAGAAGACCTCCAGGGATAGGGGCCGATACTGCCGCCAACAACAGCGCAACCACAGGGAGAGAGAACAGAACCAGATTCGAAATGAACGAGACCGCGGTTAATGCTGCCGCGGCTTGGCCGGTGGAGACTCCCGAGACTGAAAGCATCTGGAAGTACGATGCTCCAGCGGCAACAGGCCCTCCCGGTACCACTTTGGCCGTTGCGTTGGACACAAGTTGTGATGTCGCAGCCACGAACCGACTGATGCCAGGAACGGCAATGTGAGTTAGTTCCCACGCAGCCATGAACGAACCCGTCATAAACACAGCCATGATGG
>SMXV01000091.1 GCA_004356175.1 Acidobacteriota bacterium | reverse complement strand
GATTGCGTTTGTGGAACGCCCCAGCGCCTCGACGTTCAGAAACATCCCCTCCGTGCTTGAGGTGGATGATTCAGGCGGTCCTGACTCACTCGTACTAACCGTGGAAGGCCCGGTCGATCTTGTGCTCAAAGAGGCGGCGAAGTACAAGACAACGACGATCACAACAGATACCGGCGACCTGGAGGACGTGTTCCTCTCGTACTACGCGGGCACCAATGCTTCGTAATGTCTTCACCAAGACACTGAAAGACGGCGCCTTTTCAATTCTTGGATGGACGGGTGGCGCTGCGCTGATGACAGCCGGACTCGCGTCCATGTACCCGTTCATTCGTGACTCGGAAGCAATGCTGGATCTCCTGGACGACTTTCCTCCGGAAATGATGGCGGTATTTGGCATAGACCCCTCCACCTTCAACACAGGTGCGGGTTATCTGTCGGCGCAGATGTACTCATTCATCGGTCCGATCCTCATGATCGCCTTCGCCGTCGGACTGGGAGTCGCGATAACGTCCAGGGACGAGAGCGACGGCACGATGGACATCTTGCTTTCCATGCCTCTCGCACGAACCCGGCTCGTCGGTTTGAAGTTTGTCGCCTCCGCGCTGATGGCGGCTGCTGTACCGGTAGCGATGGCGGTTGTGCTGCTAGCTGCCAACGAACCAATCGGCCTGCAGCTCCCAGTCGGCGGGATCATTGCAATCAACGTGGGACTCTGGCTCCTGGGATTGGTGTTCGCCGCCATCGCTGCCGCTGTGGGAGCCCTAACCGGTAGCCCGTCGAGCGCTAGGGGGATTGCTTTCTTCGCGGCTGTGCTCTCGTGGTTCGTGACCTCGTTCGAACCTCTCTATGCCTGGCTCGAGTTGCCGGCGAGTCTGAGTCCGTTCACCTGGTATACGATGGCGAATCCGCTGACCGACGCTTGGAGCACAGGGTTCTGGTGGTTGATCCTCATGACGGTATTGCTCGGTTTCGCAACGGTATGGCTCTTCTCGAGAAGGGATATCTCAACCGAGTTGGCTGTCCTTCCCGATCTGCCGAAGGTAAAGAGGCGCGCGGCGAACATCAAAGTGAGATCGAGCTGGTTGCTCGGTTCCGTCATGACCAAAACCGTGTGGGACAGGCGGAGGAGTGTGTTCGCATGGGCCGGTGGCATTGCGGCTCTTCTGCTCGTCACCTTCGCTGCATGGCCAGCGCTCTCGAAGGATTCCGACGCCCTCGCCGACTTGGTTTCGTCACTCCCCTACGAGCTCTTCGCGATTTTCGGTCTGACAAATCCTGAAGCGCTCACGACTCCGGCTGGCTTCATATCGTCTCGGGCCTACCTCAACATAGGGCCGATGATCATGATCATCTTCTGGGTGGGAGGCATATCGACGCTCGTTGCAAAGGAGGAGCGGTCAGGAACCCTCGACATGGTGCTCTCAGCGCCATTGTCGAGACGGTCAGTTCTCCTGCAGAAGGTCCTCGGTCTCGTCGCGCTTGCTGGCGTGATCACGGTTCTCCTCATCGCGGCTAGTTTCGTCGGAAACGCGCTCTATGACACCGATCTTGAACCGTTGAACATCGTCGGCGCGAACGTTGGTCTCATGCTGCTCGGTCTGTTCTTCGGCGGTCTGATGCTGCTGCTGTGGTCTCTTCTCGGATCCGGTGGCGCGGCGGCCGGTGTCACCAGCGCCATCGCCGTCGTCTCGTTCTTCCTCAATGGCCTTGCCGTCGTCGTGGAACCGATCGAACCCCTACGCCGCCTGTCCCCCTTCTTCTGGTATCTCGGCGACGTGCCGCCCCTTGCCAAGGGCCTGGTGCCAGGCTACTTGGCACTCCTCGTTGGAGGAGTAATCGGCATAGCCATAGCCCTTTGGCGCTTCCAAACTCGCGACCTGGCAACGTAACACCAACGTTCGCCTCACCTTCAGGCAGGATGTGTGGCGGCTCGCCGGCAACGCAAGGGGTTGCTTCGCAGTTCGTTTCGAACTGCCGGTCCCCCCTCAATCGTTTTGCTCCTGTGTCCCATCTAGAGGTGGGGCAAAAGCCGGTCGTGTGAGGCGGCGGGAATCCCTGTCGCTGAGGAACATGCCGATGGCGACGAGAGTGCCTCCAATGACGATTCCGGTCTGAAGCTGTTCTCCGAGCAGCGCGATTCCGCCAATTAGGCCGACGAACGGCACGAGATACCCGCTGAGCGATGCATTGGTCGCGGAGACGAACTGGATCAGCCAGTAGAACAGAAGGAACGGCATAAAGGTTGCGAACACGGCGAGACTCGCAATGAGCCACCAACCGGTCGCGGTGATGCCAGTTGGGGCACCCTCGATCGAGAACATCGCAGCGATGAGCCATGCACCCGCAAAGAAGAACTGAACCCCCGTGAGCATGATTGGGTCGTATCCACCCGCATGCTTTTTCGCGAATGTACCAGCGAAACCGACGGATATGACCGATGTGAGTCCAAGACCGATCGCAACCAGGGGTCTGCCGCCCTCCGAAAGTCCCGAATCACCCGAAAGCAGGAGCGCTGCGACTCCGGTGAAGGCAAAGAAGAGACCAACAAGCTTTGGAAATGTGAGCCTTTCGTCGGGCAGCATGAAGTTGGCGAAGACCGAAGTCGCCAGGGGAATCAACGCGGTGAGGAGTCCTACGAACCCTGCGGACGCTTCGTTGTAGGCAAAGGTGAACAGCACGTACGGAACGGTGAGGTTGAAGAATGCTTGGACAACACCGTACCCGACGACCTGTCTCGTCGGCAGGGGTGAACGTTTCCACAGAAGCACGAGGCCCACAAGTACTGCTGCGATCGTAACTCGCCCAGCGACCATCGTCCATGGACCAACACCCTGGGCCCACGCCGCACGTGTCGTCACGCCCCCAGACCCCCACCCCATGGCAGCGATGACAATCGCAATCCAATACTTTCGCTGCATGATCCAGAGCGTATCGGCAACTGACGTGGAAGAATCCACAGACGAGAACCACCCGAATGCTGAACCGTCAGGTGTCCCTGCGCATGACCTCTGACAGACCATCGGTGTGAGTTGTGCGACCAGACAGAAGGTCGCTGCCATGGGTGAGTATGTCCTTTCCAAAGCGGCGACGCAGCTCATCGACCGATTCGTCCAGCGCGCTTGAGGCAATCTCCTGGGGCGTACCACCACCGACAGCGTCGTCCGATACACCAAAAGCGAGTTGGATCGGTTCGTCAACGCCGAGGCCAGCCGCAGCGACCGAGAGCAGGGTGATTTCGTGTTTCGGGTACTCGTCGAGCACCTTCTGCAGCAGTCGACGCTCAAGAGCGACCATCGCAGCGGTTGATGCGGTCGGCGTATGCAGGGTCTCGGACCTCGTCACCGACGATAGGTCGCCGAAACGAACTCTCACCGTGATCGTCCGCGCAGAGCGGTCCTTGTCCCTCAGCCGAGACGCAACCCGATCTGTGAGTCGGAGCAGCACCGGCATGAGGTCATCCATCGATCTGCGTTCAGCACGCATGGCAGATTGGGCGCTGACAGATTTCGCATTACGAGCTCGCTCGACAGGACGCGAATCCTTGTTGTTCGCAAGGGCATGCAGATGGTTCCCAGCAGCGCCGCCAACCATCGCGACCAGTGCGTCAAGAGGCGTATCAGCAATATCTCCGATTGTTCGGATGCCGAGCTGGTTGAGCCGTTTCTTCGTCACAGGACCTACTCCCCACAGGTACGAGGCAGAGAGAGGATGGAGAAACGCTTTCTCCTCGCCCGGCAGCACGACGATGAGGCCGTCCGGCTTGGCGACTTGACTCGCGATCTTCGAGAGAAACTTGCGCGCGGTCACACCGATGGAAACGGCGAGGCCAGTCTGGTTCTTGACGTCCTCCCTGATGCTGCGCGCAATGTGAGCAGGCGAACCGAGTAGATGGACCGAACCGGTCACGTCCATGAACGCTTCGTCAATCGAGAGAGGTTCAACGAGCGGCGTGTATGACTCGAAGATCGAAAACACAGTCTTCGAGTAGTCCGTATATGCACCAAAGGTTCCATCGACAACGATCAGGTTGGGACACAACGCCTTGGCATCCACCGTCCTCATCCCACCTCTAACGCCATATTCCTTTGCTTCGTAGGTGCACGAGAGCACCACACCTGCACCTACAGCAACGGGTTTGCCTGCAAGACCTGGATCCTCCAATACGGCAACGGCGGCGTAGAACGCATCGAGATCAGCGTGGAGGATGCCAGGAACGTCCATGCAGCCAAGAGTAGGGCGGAACGCCCGGGGAGCGAGGAGCACCGGATGCACGCTCCTAGGAGCATGGGCTCCTAGCGGGACCGGGTTACCTCGGCGGCGACAATCAATCCAATCGACTGCTGTCCGGCAGCATTGGGATGCGGCCATCCAGCCCACGTCTGTGTAGCGACATTCCAATCGATGTCGACCCAGTCCGCTCGAGGGTCAAGGCCTGACTGTAGAGCCCCATGAAGCTCCGCGAGCGCTTCGGCCATGTACTGCGAACACTCGGAGCCAACCGGTGTCCACTGTGGAGCAATTTGGCTCCCGGTTATGTCGTAGTAGCTGGTCCATATGACACGTGCGTTTGTCGTGTCGAGAAGTGTCCTCGTGATTTCACGGGTCGAATTGGTTATGGCGCCGCGTTTCCGTCTGATGTTCCACTTTTCGGACACAGCTAGATCGCATGCTGCGCGGTCCCCAGCTTCCGTGAACGAGAACGCCGTGTCCCTCGTAAGGCCAACAACCACGTCCGTCCAGTTTGTGGAGTTGATGCCCGCCGTGATGACAACGACATTCCACGTGCTGTTATCAACCAGGTCTAGTATCTGTCCGACCTGGGCGCTGTGGCGAGCTCCGCAGGAGTCTGTGCCACCGGACAACATGTTCCCAACTCCAGCCCCAGCCCACGCGATGTTTACGTAGACCGCCTCCCACTGCGCGGGGAGAGTCCCGTTGACCTGTTTCACGAGAGCCGAACCGTACGAGTATGCATCGTCGCGGCACGTACCTCCCGAGACGAACCAACGTTTCGTGTACCCAGATGCGATTGAGTCGCCTGCAACAACAATCGTCGGCACGCCTGGCGTTACCCCGTCCCAGACAGGGAACCAGTCGGATGCGTTGTTGTGAAAGTCGATCGCACGAATCTGAAGGCCGTACCTTGTGTCGGGACGAGTCGACGAATAGTCGACGGTCGGGTCGAGTACTGACGTCGAGTGAGTCGAACCGAAGGTTGCGCTGTTCCACCGGTACTCGAAACGTTTGATTGCGTCGTTGTCAGACGCGTCGATCACGAGATCAGCCTCAAGCAGATTGTTGTGGGCCTTGGGACCGAGCAGAACGGCCGAATGAATCTGGGGCCGCTCGTCTCCGTCGGGAAGGAATCCGCCTGCCGGCCGCACATGGGCAATCGCAGGCACAGCAGAGAGCAGTACGACAGCGCCGAACACAACCAAAACAAATTTCACCAACCGGCTCATGCCAGCAACCTACCGCGCCCACAAGATACTCCTCGACTCCAGGCGCGTCCCACCTGAAGGTGGGACATTTCACGATGCTTTGTGTGTTAGTCGCCGTAGATGTCGTCGATGAGGGATTGGTACTTTGCTGCTACGACGGTGCGTTTGACCTTGAGGGTTGGCGTCAGTTCGCCCGACTCGATTGACAGATCCTCTGGCAGGATGCGGAAGGTCTTGATCGCCTCGGCTTTCGATACCGCCTTGTTCGCATCGTCCACAGCCTTCTGGATCTCCGCAAGCAGATCATCGTTGTCGGCGAGATCTTCCGCCGTCGCGCCATCGATATCCCTTGCAGCACACCACGGACCGAGAGAGTCGACATCGAGCGAGACAAGAGCGGCGATGAACGGTTTGGCGTCACCGACCACGACCACCTGACTTACCATCGGATGGGACCGCATGCGGTCTTCAAGAACAGCGGGTGCAACGTTCTTGCCCGCCGCGGTAACGATGATGTCCTTCTTGCGCCCGGTGATCGACAGGTACCCTTCGTCGTCAAGCTCTCCGAGGTCCCCAGAGCGGAACCAGCCATCACCTGGAAGCACCTCAGCGGTCGCTGGCGCGTTCTGCCAATATCCCGAGAACACGTGCCCACCTTTGATGAGGATTTCACCGTCCTCGGCGATCTGAATCGATACCCCGGGTATCGGGCGGCCAACGGTGCCGATTTTGGTTGCACCTGGCTCGTTTACTGTTGCAGCCGCGGTGGTTTCGGTAAGCCCGTAGCCCTCAAGTATGTTCACCCCTGCACCCCTGAAGAAGTGCCCGAGCCGGGCTCCGAGCGGTGCACCACCAGAGATCGAGTACTCCACCTCGCCGCCGAACAGGGCTCTGATCTTCGTGTAGACAAGCTTGTCGAACACGCCATGCGCAAGTTTTGTACCGATGGCGACCCTGCCTTTCTCGATACCTTTGGAGTACGCAACTGCAACACTCGCTGCGACGTCGAAAATCCTGCCCTTTCCATCCGCCTCGGCCTTCTGCTTTGCTCCGTTGTATACCTTCTCGAACACCCGAGGGACGGAGAAGACGAACGTCGGCTTGAACATGGGGAGCTCTTCGAGAAGACTCGCAATACCCGTTGAGAATGCGATCTGCGTGCCTGTGGAGACCGAAACTGCCTGGATGACCCTCGCAAAGATGTGCGCAAGCGGCAGAAACATCAATGTCCTCTTGGTCTCACCGAGGAGCTGGCCAACCGAGCCGTCGAGTTGAGCGACCATCCACGCGAAGTTGTAGTGCGTGAGTTCGCAACCCTTTGGCATGCCGGTGGTGCCGGACGTGTAGACGAGTGTTGCAAGGTCGCCGTGTTCGATGTTCGCAACTCGTCTGTCGACCTCGGCCAATGACTCCTCCGTCGCCATGGCACCGAGGGTTTCAATAGCACCGTTCTCGATGACGAAGACTCGGCTGCAATCGGGCACAGAACTCGCGATTTCGTCATACACCGACAGCGTTTCAGCGCTTTCCGATATGAGAGCGACACATCCCGAATCAGACAGAATCCACTGAACCTGCTCCGCAGACGACGTCTCGTAGATCGTGGTGGTCGCTGCTCCCGCTGCCCAGATGGCGTAGTCGAAGTAGGTGAACTCGATACGCGTGCTGGAGTGAAGAGCGACACGATCGCCCTTCTCCACGCCCGATGCAGCAAGACCAGCCGCGACGGTACGAACCGTGTCCCAAAAGTCCGCGGTCGACACATCGACAAACCGGTCGCCGTCTCTATAGGCAAGAGCTGGGTGATCGGGAGACACGCTTGCCCGCTCCATCAGCT
Organism: Acidobacteriota bacterium; assembly: GCA_004356175.1. Lineage (GTDB taxonomy): Bacteria > Actinomycetota > Acidimicrobiia > Spongiisociales > UBA5794 > B3-G11. Next base: position 1,541 of record SMXV01000091.1, on the reverse strand, counting down.
GTTGGACGACGTTCAGCTTCGGATCAATCTGTGCGGCGCCTGGAGTTGTGTACGTCTTGATACTGCCTCCTGAGTAGAGAGCCGATGCTATCCGACGTCGGCTCTCCACGCTCAAAATCTGGCAGGCAGATCTACACGCTTACCAGTTCGCCCGTGGATGCCGTGACGTCGTCTTCGACCACTTCGGAGGGAACCGACGGCCTCTGTCGGACGATCACGGCTATCGAGGCAGCCAATAGTGCCATGGCGAAAGCCACCACGATGAAGACAGCGGCATTGCTACCAAGAATGATGCCACCGGCGTTCGATATCGGTCCCCCGCCACGCTCTGGGTCGAGGGCCCACGCGCCAATACGAAACAGCACAGCGAAGGAGAGAGCTGACATCACGACTCGGGTCGCAAGAGACCTAGCCATCACGAGCCAATCTCCCGACAACCACAGCGCTACGGAGCCTGAAACAAGTAGTGCCGCTGCAGAAACAAGAACGATGATCGAGAGAGCAGCACGAGTCCGCTCGACAACATTCTTGACCGTCCGGACTTCGCTCGTTTCGAGACCGATGTCCTGGGCCGAGCCAATCGCGGACAGAACTGCCTCTTCATCAACATCAACGTCCTGATCTGCAAGGCTCAGCACAACAAGAGGCACCAGAGGGTCAAGAGAGCTCCCAACATCGATCACGACATCTGAAGATTCGAAAGAGAAGAGTGCCGCAACGAACTGATCGACAATCGTCGCAACAGCCACATCAACCTCAGAACGGCCCTTGAGGTCATCGAGCACGTGCTCAGCAACCTCAGAGTCGGCTCCTGTCGAGGTCGAAACGGCGTCCGATATCCATCCGTATATCCTTTCGGAGACAACTCCAGAATCCACCACAGCACGAGCGGTCTGTCGGACAGTTGGCTCGTCATACGTCACTGCGCGTCCCCAAATGCCGACCAACAGCAACGTGGTGGCAAGCCCAAACACCCAGAGCGAACTCGAAAGCGAGCCCTTTCGGGCAAAGCGAATCAGACGGTTTGGATGTGGCTCGTTCATGGCTGTTGAAGCGTATCGACCACACGAAATACCACTAGTGGAGCGATAGCGTTGAACGTGTGGAGAACCTGATTGACCTCGGATTACTCGTCAAACAAATCGCTCTCGCGTTCGGCGCGGCGATGGCCATTGGGAACCTGTACGCCATCGTCCAGCACCGTCGGGGCAACTCACCAAAAGGCGAGCAGGGCGAATTTCAGGCCGTGCGCGCGTACTGGCTTCTCTCTGTTGGAATCGTTGTCGCCATCTGGGGTGGAGTCAGTTTGCTGGCCTGAGACCGTGCCCCAGCTTCGGTAGACTCGCCGTACCCGCGGGTGTAGTTCAATGGCAGAACATCAGCTTCCCAAGCTGAATACGGGGGTTCGATTCCCCTCACCCGCTCCACCTCAAACCCCTTGTACTGCATGGGTTGTGGCCGATTCTGTTGGACGGTGAGACACGTCTGTATGCCTGTTTGCCCGCCGTTTGCCCGCGGCAGAAATAGTTTGTGGCGTTTCT
>SMXV01000090.1 GCA_004356175.1 Acidobacteriota bacterium | reverse complement strand
CCAGGCGAACCAGAAGGACTGATGTGCGGCAAGCGATGCGCCATCGGAGTATCTCGCGTGGAAGCCCCCGCCGTCGCGTTCGATGAGCACTCCCATGAACGACACCGAGGACACGTTCTGCAGGACAATTGACAGGGCAGCGACGGGGAATGCGACTGCGGTGCCGTCAGGTGCTATGACGCCGACGACCTGATCGTGGACACCGAGGCGACCGTCGACATCCCCAATGGGAAATATGGGCCCGTCGTCATCACGACCGCGCAACGGGTCAAGGGAGTACGTTCGGCCGAGACCGCCGTCCTGAGCAACGATCGTTGTATCTGGATGGGCCAGCTTCCAGTCGCCCCAAGTACTCGTGACGACGGTCGTTTCTTCAAGACTGATGCCCTGCTCGCGAAGAGGGCCAGACAGCGCGACTCCCGTGAACGTATTGAGGATGCTGAACGTGTTGAGGTCAAACATGACCTTGTTCGACCGAGTCAGAAGGCCCGATGTTCGTAGCACGGGAATCTCAACACCATCGGGGACACTGTCGGTGAAGTACGCCTGGGCAGACCCACAGAGCGTGCAGTACGGGATGCCGATTCGACGTCCGCCCAGCGTGTCGTTGACAACCTCGTGCACCTCCATCATATGTTTCGGGTAGGCACGTGCTTCACCGTTCACCACAACCCCAAAGACGATCCTGTCGTCTGGATACCAGCCGCCCCCGGCAGAGTCGGTGACCCTGGGGTCGTCAAGCGCAGGGATGCATCCGCGAGAACATGGCTGCTTGTCGCCGAGGACGCGATCGTCAATCAACACGCCGCCCCACGATGTGAACCGCCAATCGATATCGGAGTCCGCGTCAGCAAAGAACGGCAACCATGCGGGCTCGATGATTGTGAATAGTCTGCCCTTGTATCCGGTGTACTCAGGAATCGCAGGGAGATCCCATGCAATGAGATGGCCGGTTATCGACTGCCACTCGCTTCTTGCTGATACAGGATCCTCGTATATGTCAACACCTGTCAGTTCAGAGAACGCTTCAACAATTGCACGTCGTGTAGTGGCACCTCGTGTGAATCGCAGCACGTCAGCAAGCAGCCACGTCAGTCGTACGTCGCCGCTCTCGCCAATCGCAACAATTGCACGGTTGTCAAATGACGTTGCAAGGCTCTCCCAGAGATCATCAAGGTCGCGTTTGGCCTGTGGAGCGAGAGCACCTGTGAACGCAGGCTTGGGCGCATCGGGGAACACGTACCCGAGCTGGTTGCGCAGTCGCCCGTCGTTCGCCGGTGCGCTGTACACGGTGGTTGATGGAGAGGAGGCGGTCACGGTTGTCGTATCCGGAGACGTGGAAGTACTCGACGATGAGCAAGCAGACGCCACCAACGCCAGAGCGCCAAACACGATCGATGTGGTCAAAGACCTGTGTGTCATTCCCCGAGCATACGTCCCACCAAAGTTTCCATTCGATGCCGACCAGAAGATCAGAGTTCGTTAGTCCTTTCCCTCCAATCGTCCGATCCCCGCCTCTTCCTGGCTTCCGATCTTCTTATCTTCCGATCTTCCGGTCCCTGATCATCCGCCTGTGATACCCAAAACCGCTGGATATAATTCACGCCGGTTCTCGTTTTTCGTGTTCAGCGACTTGTCTGGTATCGAGAGACGGGTCAGGGTCGGACGCACGTCTGGCGCTATAGGGCGGCGTAGCTCAGCCGGTAAGAGCGCTCGACTCATAATCGAGAGGTCGGCAGTTCAAGTCTGCCCGCCGCTACGCATCAATCAAAAAACCTCAGTCACGGGTCGGGAGGACCTCATCATGGCGAAAGAGAAGTTTGAGCGGTCGAAGCCGCATATGAATATTGGGACGATGGGTCATATTGATCATGGCAAGACGACGTTGACGGCGGCTATTACGAAGGTTATGGCTGCTCGTAATGATTCTGTGTATACGGCGTTTGAGGATATTGATAAGGCTCCTGAGGAGCGTGAGCGTGGTATCACGATCGCGATTTCTCATGTGGAGTATGAGACGGATAATCGTCATTATGCGCATGTGGATATGCCTGGTCATGCTGATTATGTGAAGAATATGATTACGGGTGCTGCTCAGATTGATGGCGCTATTTTGGTTGTGTCTGCTGCTGATGGTCCTATGCCTCAGACTCGTGAGCATGTGTTGTTGGCTCTCCAGGTTGGGGTGCCTTCGATTGTTGTGTTTATGAATAAGACGGATCAGGTTGACGACGATGAGCTTCTTGATCTCGTTGAGTTGGAGGTTCGTGAACTTCTTAATGAGTACGAGTTCCATGGGGATGATGTTCCTGTTATTCGCGGGTCTGCTTTGAAGGCTTTGGAGGGTGATGAGGCTGCTATTGCCCAGATTCTTGAGTTGATGGATGCGGTTGATTCATATATTGAGGAGCCGGTTCGTGAGATGGAGAAGCCGTTTGCGATGCCGATTGAGGATGTGTTCTCTATTACGGGTCGTGGCACTGTGGTGACTGGTCGTATTGAGCAGGGTGTCCTCAAGATTGGGGATGCGGTTGAGGTTGTTGGGTTGCGTGATATGCAGGCAACAACGGTGACTGGTATTGAGATGTTTCGTAAGCTTCTTGATCAGGGGCAGGCTGGTGACAATGTTGGTCTTCTCCTTCGTGGTATTGGTAAGGAGGATGTTGAGCGTGGTCAGGTTGTTGCTGCTCCTGGTTCTATTACTCCTCATACCGAGTTCGAGGGCAACGTATATATTTTGACGAAGGATGAGGGCGGTAGGCATAATCCGTTCTTTGACGGGTATCGGCCGCAGTTCTATTTCCGTACAACTGATGTGACTGGTGCTGTTACGTTGCCTGAGGGCACTGAGATGGTGATGCCTGGTGATAACACTGAGATGACTGTTGTTCTTGGTAAGCCGATTGCTATGGACGAGGGTCTGCGGTTTGCTATCCGTGAGGGTGGTAGGACTGTTGGTGCTGGCCGTGTAACAAAGATTTTGAAGTAGAAGAAGTAACTAGTAACTAGTGACTAGTAACTGACGAACGAAGAGAGTTAGAGAACATGGCAACCGAACATCGGATCCGCATCCGGCTCAAGGCATACGACCACTCGGTCGTTGATGAGTCCGCGCGCAAAATCGTAGAGACGGTGATTCGTACCCAGGCAAAGGTCAAAGGTCCAGTGCCTCTGCCCACGAAGATTCACCGTTACACAGTCATTCGAGGGCCGCACGTCGACAAGACGTCGCGCGAGCAGTTCGAGATGCGCATTCACAAGCGCCTCATCGACATCCTCGAGCCAACCGCCAAAACTGTCGATTCGCTCATGCGTCTCGACCTTCCAGCCGGCGTAGAAGTAGAGATCAAGACATGAACGCAATCATTGGCGAGAAGCTGGGCATGACCCAGATCTTCAACGAGGCCAACGAGGCAATTGCTGTCACAGCCGTCAAGGCTGGGCCGGTTGTTGTTACCCAAATCAAGCGCGTCGATACCGACGGATACGACGCGATTCAGATTGCGTTCAAGGAGATGTCGACAACCAAGGCTGGCAGGCCCTCAACTGGCCACTTCGCAAAGGCTGGGGTTGCTCCGCACCGCCATGTTGTTGAGGTGCGTGTTGACGATCCCGATGCCTACGAGCTCGGTCAGGTGATCACCATCGCTGACGTCCTTGAGGTTGGCGGTCTTGCTGACATCACGGGCATCACGAAGGGCAAGGGTTTCTCTGGTGTCATGAAGCGGTACAACTTTGCCGGTATGGGCTCGTCTCACGGTGTTCACAAGACTCACCGAGCGCCCGGTTCGATCGGTGCCTGCGCCACTCCTGCACGCGTCTTCAAGGGCAAGCGCATGCCTGGGCGTATGGGGGGAGATCAGCGCACGATGATGAACATTGAAGTCATTCAGGTTGACGCTGATCGCAACCTCCTCCTGCTTGCTGGTTCGGTTCCCGGACCAAAGGGTTCCGTTGTCGTAATTCGCGAGGCGGTGAAAGCCGGTGGCTGACAAACTTACTGCAGAGCTGTTCGACGCCAACGGCAAGGCCCTGGGCGAGGTCGACCTCAACCCAGAGATTTTTGGCATTGAGCCAAACAAGGACGTCATGCACCAGGTTGTGACGGCTCAGCTTGCTGCAAAGCGCGCTGGGACACACTCGACCAAGACACGCGCAGAAGTGCGTGGTGGCGGCCGCAAGCCGTGGCGTCAGAAGGGCCTCGGCCGTGCACGTCACGGTTCCATTCGTTCCCCTCAATGGGTCGGCGGCGGTGTTGCGCACGGTCCGAAACCGCGTGACTACAGCCAACGCACCCCAAAGAAGATGAGGAGACTTGCGCTCCGATCGGCATTGTCCGACAGGGCGTCAAGCGGTCAGATCAAGGTCGTGGAGTCGTTCGACATCTGGACGGAGCCGAAGACGAAGAACGCTGTTGCGCTGCTTTCAGCGATGGGCATAACCGGCAAGGTGCTACTCATTGCAGAAGACCATGAGCGCACGGCAATGAAGTCATTCCGCAACCTCGGTCACGTTATCGCGTCAAACCTCGGTCAGGCAAACACGTACGACGTTCTGTGGGCAGAGACGATCATCATGAGCCAGGGAACCCTCGCGCTCGGTCAGTCTGCGCCCCGCGGAACCAAGGAGCACGCAGAAGCCAGCCGTCAGCCGTCAGCCGTCGACTCCAAGGACGAGCAGAGTGAGAAGGTGGAGGCGTGAAGAATCCGCGTGATGTCATCATCGAGCCGGTTGTCTCAGAGAAGTCGTACGACCTTGCTTCAGCGAACAACACATACACATTCATTGTTGATCCTCGCACCAACAAGACCGAGATCAGACAGGCGATCGAAACGATCTTCGACGTCAAGGTTGTTTCGGTGAACACGATGATCCGCAAGGGAAAACGCAAACGGACCGGGAACGTCATCGGAAGGCGCAAGAGCACAAAACGTGCCCTCGTGACCCTTGCCAGCGGCGACTCGATCGACGTGTTCGAGGTATAGCTCATGGGAATCAGAAAACTCAAACCAACATCGCCGGGCCGCCGGTTCCAGACAGTTTCAGACTTTGACACGATCACGAAGTCGACGCCTGAGAAGAGCCTTCTGGCACCAAAGACCCGCTCGGCTGGTCGCAACTCGTACGGTCGTATCACATCTCGTCACCGCGGAGGAGGACACAAACGTCGATATCGCATTATTGACTTCCGTCGCAACAAGGACGGAGTTCCCGCAAAGGTTGCTTCCATCGAGTACGACCCGAACCGCAATTGCCGCATTGCATTGCTGCACTATGTTGATGGCGAGAAGCGCTACATCTTGGCGCCGGCCGGAGTCACGGTTGGCACGATGCTCGAGTCGGGTCCGAAGGCCGAAATTCGTCCGGGCAACGCCCTGCCGCTGCGCAACGTCCCAACGGGTACGATTATCCATGCTGTTGAGCTTCGCCCCGGTGGCGGAGCAAAGATGGCTCGTTCTGCCGGAACGTCTGTGCAGTTGATGTCCAAGGAGGGCAAGCTCGCACTTCTGCGTCTGCCTTCGGGCGAGATGCGCCAGGTTCCGCTTGACTCCCGCGCAACCGTTGGTCAGGTCGGGAACGCCGAACACGAGTTGATAAAGATCGGCAAGGCGGGCCGCAACCGTTGGAAGGGCAAACGCCCACAGTCCCGTGGTGTTGCCATGAACCCTGTTGACCACCCGCTCGGTGGTGGCGAGGGTAAAAGCTCCGGTGGTCGTCATCCGGTGAGCCCATGGGGCAAACCAGAGAAGAAGACCCGCAAGAAGAACAAAGCAAGCAACCAGTACATCGTGCGACGTCGCACGAAGAAAGGGCAGAGGTAAGCCATGACGAGAAGCCTGAAAAAGGGACCATTCGTCGATGAGCACCTGCTGGTGAAAGTCGAGAAAGCAAACGCGTCCGGGGACAAACGAGTTATTCGCACCTGGAGTCGCCGCTCGACGATCATTCCTGAGATGGTTGGACTGACCATTGCTGTGCATGACGGACGCAGACATGTTCCCATCTACCTCAGCGAGTCAATGGTTGGTCACAAGCTTGGCGAGTTTGCTCCAACACGTACCTTCCGTGGCCACGTATCGGACAAGTCTGTGAGGCAGAGATGAACGTTCGCGCCCAGGCAAAACATGTGCGGCAGTCGCCGTACAAGGTCCGTCGTGTGCTTGACCTTGTCCGTGGCCTGCCGGTCGACGAGGCTCTTGTGATCCTTGAATACACCAACCGCAAGGCCGCTCCGACAATCCGAAAGGTGCTCGTTTCAGCCATCGCGAACGCAGAGCACAACTTTGCTCTCGACGCCGAAGAGCTGTATATCCACGAGGCATATGCAGACGAGGGTCCGACGCTTAAAAGGTGGCGCCCTCGTGCCAGGGGTAGCGCATCAAAGATCCGTAAACGTACAAGTCACATAACCATCGTGGTTGCAGATCAGGAAGAGGTCGCCTAGTGGGACAGAAGATCCACCCATACGGGTTTCGTCTCGGAATCGTTACCGATTGGAAGTCGCGTTGGTATTCAGACAAGGATTATGCAAACCTTGTTGCTGAGGACTATCGCCTGCGCAACTACTTGCGTGGCGAACTCAAGCGCGGCGCAATTTCAAGAATCGAAATTGAACGCATTGGACCCCAAGCGGTTCAGGTTGACGTCCACACCGGACGCCCAGGTGTTGTCATTGGTCGCGGAGGGT
>SMXV01000089.1 GCA_004356175.1 Acidobacteriota bacterium | reverse complement strand
TTGAACCCCTGGCCCCTACGTTGCGAACGTAGTGCTCTGCCGGGCTGAGCTACACCCCCGAGGCGGGAGGTGATGGTAACCCGCAGACCGAGCAGTCACCGAGCGTGCTACCCCAAGACGTTAGCCAGCTATGACTTTGACCGTTTGGGTCTGCTCGTCCCGTACATCGGGAACGAGGGAGATCGGCGTATCCGCTGGGCGCTGGGATCCAATCGGAACAACGGCGGCGCGTGGAATGCTCGCCTGTTGCTTGGTGTACAACAGCAACGCCACAAACGCGGCGATAGTTATGTCGGCCGCAATGGCAATTGACAGCCACGCCACGGAGCCGGTGATCGTCGCCACAACCAGAGTGAGGAAAGCAGTGACACCCAGACCGATGAGGATTCGCTGACGCCTGAGCTGTGCGTGGTGACGGACGTAGGCATCGCCTTCGGGCTCTGCAGCTGCCAACTCTCCAAGCAGTCGCTTTCTCTTTGCGAAATCTCGTGTGCTCGCCCTCGGCCCTCTGCCACGGTCATCAAAGAACGCAGGGAGCATGAATGCGGCCCACAAGCCCGCAACGAGAATGGCTAGAACGAACGGCATTGGTTGGTTGTTCTCCTACTCCGCCAGCGACATGATCGTAGGCATGACGAAAGGTCTCTTGGGGGATTTGGGCGATGTTTCGCGTGTCTCTTCATTCGTGGTCAGGAGCATTGGACAACCCCCGTCACAAAGGACAGAACCGAATGGTAGGTCACCCCGAGCCATGATGACCAATTTCCTCACTCGCAACATCCACAGCGTGAGCAAGGACCGGGCCTATGACTGCAAGGCCCTCAACAACCGCCTTGGGAGAGCCAGGCAGATTGACGATCAAACAGCGCCCGCGCAGTCCGCATACACCTCGCGAGAGTTTGCCGAACGGGATGCGTCCGAAGGTCTCTGATCTCATCGCTTCGGAGAGTCCCTGGACCTCCCTGTCAATGACCGACCGTGTTGCCTCCGGTGTGAGATCCCTGGGGGCAAGGCCAGTGCCGCCGGTTGTCACGACGAGGGATACATCATCCGCAAGCTCAACCAACGCCTCTGAGACGGACTCAATTCCGTCCGGAACAACCATGGTGCGCGACACGGAGAATCCGAGGTCTTCGAGTGCTGCCACAGCAGCGGGACCCGAGGAGTCGGTCGCCAGACCCTGCGAAACCGAGTCAGACACCGTCACCACAGCGGCGCTTCGGCTAGCCACGTTGCCAGTCTCCAGACGCCCCACCGGTCTTTGAGAGCAACCGGACAGCGTGGACGGTCGCTGTCCTGTCGACTCCCTTGATCATGTCGTACATCGCAAGGGCACCGATGGCCGCACCGGTCATGGCCTCCATCTCAACTCCAGTTTTTCCCTCGACACCCACGAGGACCTCGATGCGAGCTCCGATGTCGACGCGTTCTACCGAGACATCGACCCGCTCGATCGCGAGCGGGTGGCAGAGTGGGATGAGATCTGGTGTGCGCTTCGTCGCTTGGATCGCCGCAAGCCGAACCGTTGCCAATGCGTCGCCCTTATTGAGTTGACCACCGAAGAGTTTCTCGGCGGTGCCGTCCTCCATCGACACGACTGCTTCGGCAACGGCGATACGCGCTGTGACATGTTTGTGGCCGACGTCGACCATGTGGACGTTGCCTTCGTTGTCGAGATGGTTCATATCAGTCATTGAAGCCTCGCCCTTCTGGCCATCGAAACATTTCAAGTGTGACATGATCCCCCGCCGACAGCGAACCGACCCCGACAGGAATGACTGCGAACGCGTCAGCACGCGAGAGGCTGAGATGCATATTTGAACCCTGACCACCCGAGCGACGGGCAATGAATGAGCCCTGATCGTCCATCTCGATGTACACCCGCAGAAAGACACGCCTGTCACTACTCGTCGTGACATCCTCACCCATTGTTCCTTCAATGTGCGTCCTCATCACGTAGCGTGCGCCCATCATGGTCAGCAGTGCTGGCCGTACGAATTGTTCGAATGAGACGAAGGTCGACACCGGATTGCCTGGTAGACCGAACAGCGGAACACCGTTCACAGCACCAAAGGCAAACGGTTTCCCTGGCTGCATGGCGACCTTCCAAAACTCGATACCGCCGAGGTCGGACAGTATCTGTTTCACATAGTCGGAGTCCCCCATCGAAACACCCCCCGTCGACACTATGACATCGGCACCGTCGGCCGCGGTTTCGTACGCTGACCTCAGTTCGCGCGGATCGTCACCAATAATGCCCAAATCGAGAACCGGTACACCAAGTTCATTGAGCATGGACATCAACATCACCCTGTTCGAGTCTCTGATTGTCCCTAGTTTCAGAACCGGAGTTGATGGATCGACAATCTCGTCACCGGTGGACATCACAGCGACCGTCGGCAGGTCGGAAACGACCGGATCGATGCCAGCGCTTGCCAGCGTTGCGAGATGACGAGATGTGAGCCGCGTCCCCGGGACCACAATCACATCGCCCGGTTTCATGTCTCCCCCTGCCAATCGCACATTGTCCCCACGTCGAACCGAAGATGCAACGACAACTTCATCACGACTCGGTGAGGACGTGTCCTCAACCCTCACGACCGCGTCAGCACCGCGAGGCATCGGTGCCCCCGTCATGATGCGGGTTGCCGTTCCGACAACAATTGGCTCCGTCGGAACAGACCCCGCTGCCACATCCTCGAGGACGGTAAGACGAACTGGAACCTGAGTCACGTCGGCCGCGAGGACCGCGTACCCGTCCATTGCAGAGTTGTCGAATGGCGGCATTGGCTCTCGGACCACGACTGGTTGCGCAACCACACGACCGAGGCTCTCGGCCAACGGCACCTCGCTGGTGCCAAGTGGTTGTATCGCTGCGATCACGTAGGCCTGAGCGTCCTCGAGCGCCTTCACTCGTTGACCTTCTGCTCTGATGAACGTAGAAGGCGACCAATATTGTCTCGATGTCTCACAACTACGAACACCGCAATTGTGGCTGCGACGAGCAGCGCACCAGACGAGCGTCCCGCAAGCCACAGAGCGGGAACAAGGGTCACCATCACAGCGATTGAACCAAGAGAGGCTCTTTTGCCCACAACCACGACGACGAGCCATGCGACCGCAAGAGCGAACCCAATAAAGGGAGCGAGATAAAGGATGCCGCCAAGTGCAGTGGCCACGCTCTTGCCACCGTTGAACTGATACCACACGGGGAACGTGTGACCGACCACGGCCACGAGAAGCGCCACATACCCAAATTCGGGCCCGCCCACGGCGGCACCGATCCATGCAGCTGCGGCACCTTTGAGACCGTCTCCGAGAAGGACGAGTGCAGCATCCCGTTTTCCGAGCACGCGCAGAACATTCGACGCCCCGGGGTTGTTCGAGCCGGTACTGCGAATATCGACACCGCGCATGTTCGCAACGACAATACCGAAGCTCACACTGCCAAGCAGATAGGACACGAGAAGCGCGAGAGACATGGACAGGCCGAGGGGCATGGACGGATGTTAGGACCCGCAGGTTTCCCTTCCACTCGCTGTGCAAACCTGCAACACTCTGGCGGGAAGCCCTCCTCGTGGGTGCCGCAGGAAACCCCCACCTTTTCCCCTCCTGCGGTGCACAGTCATGGGGAGGGTTTTCCGTTTCACATAGCGACCGAAGGGGTTCCGCCGAGTCCGCTGAAGCGATACGGTGGCGACATGCACTGGCTCGGTCGACCCCCGTACCTGAAATGGGCAGCAGTAACCATTCTGGTGATTGTTGCCTTCGCTTGGGATGCTTCAGAGCGTGCAACCGAACCATTCCCGTTCGCGGCCCGCACCATTGCACGTGGCCAAGTACTCGAACCCGATGACATCGAATGGCGCGACGTACCGTCAGGTACGCTGTCCCTTCCGGGTCTGACAGAGGTCTCTGCAGCCGTCGCCATCGTTGCTGGCGATCCGATCGTTCCATCCCTTCTCGCACCGAAGTCTTCGCTGCCGCGTGGATGGTGGGCAGTTCCGATGGCTCTTCCGCTCGGAACGACACAAGGCATGAGGGTCAGGCTTGTGTTCGTCGATGGGACCTCGGTGGAGGGGACCGTCGTTCAACCCGCCGAAGAGGATTCCCTCGGCCTGGCATCTGACGGGCTGGTTGCGGTCGACGGAGTCAGTGCTGACGCCGTTGCTCTCGCAGCTGCAAACGGCGACCTCGTTGTGCTGTTCGAGCCATAGAAACGTGGATCAGGTCCTACAGCACAACGAGTGCATAGGAACCGAACGCAACGCAGTAGATGCCGAATGGGGCAAGGCCAATCCGCTGCAGCAACCTGAGCAGGATTGAGATGGCGGCGTATCCCGTGAATCCGGCGACAACAACGCCAATCCAAACTGTCGAAGGAATGGATTCACCCGATGAGATCACCTCGACAATGCTGAGCAGTCCTGCACCGGCGATGACGGGGATCCCAAGCAGAAAGGCAAATCGGGCGGCCTCGATACTCGACATGCCTCGAGTAAGTCCGGCTGTGATGGTCATGCCAGAGCGGGAGATTCCGGGGATAAGCGCCAATGCCTGAGCAAGCCCGATGACGAGTCCATCGAAAGGGCCAATGTCCTTTGATGACTTCTCTCCCAGCCGAAGCAACGTTGAGGAGAGCAAGACCACACCGGTGACGATCATCATGGCTGCGACCTTCCTTGGGTCACCAATGAGATCCTCGACCTGATCCTTGAACAACAGCCCAACAACTACGGCAGGAACCGAACCGATCGCGATGAGTGTCACAAGCCTTCGACCGGGGCGGTCAAACTTCAACATTGCAGAAATGTCACTTCGGTAGTACACGACGACCGCGGTGAGGGTTCCAAGGTGCAACATCGCGCTCGTAGCGAGGTCTGGCCCACTCTGGTCAAGGAGCGCGGGGATGAGGACGAGGTGCCCGCTGGATGAGACGGGGAGAAACTCCGTCATGCCTTGGATAAATCCCCACAGAATTGCGTTGAGCATGGCACGAGTTTAGGAGGAGCAGACCGTGCTACGCGTCTGCTTACAAGCGTTTCTACTGTCCGTACGCCGACGAGACCCTGAGCTGTTCCGCGATCTTTACGTTGATGAGCGCGGGGACACCTGAGTCCTGCGCTCGTTCAAGGGCAGGTCGAATCTCCGACGCCTTCTCAACGAGTTCGCCGTATCCACCGAGCCCCTCGACCACCTTTTCGTACGACCTGAATCCAAGCTCGGAGAGAAACACGCTGTCAGGGTGCGCCATGCGGTGGATCGTTCTGATGTTGTTCCAAGCAGAGTCATTGCCGATGACACCAACGACCGGAAGCTGGTGACGAACGAGCGAGTCGTACTCCATGCCATTGAAACCGAACGCGCCATCACCGAAGACGATGCCGACGCGAGTATCGGGTTCAACCGATTTTGCGGCGAGCGCGAACGGTGCCCCGACACCGAGACAGCCGAACGGTCCCGGATCGAGCAGTCCGCCTGGACGCGATGTCCTGAGCCACTTTGCGGTGGTTGACACAATATCGCCGCCGTCGGCTGCCACGATCGTGTCATCGCCGAAAAACTCGCCGACCTCGCGAGCGAATCGTTCGGGATGGATA
>SMXV01000088.1 GCA_004356175.1 Acidobacteriota bacterium | reverse complement strand
TGGTGTGACGCGCGACCGGAGGCAGTTCGATGCTGAGTGGGCTGGTCATGAGTTTCACGTGGTTGATACCGGCGGGTGGGAGGCGCGTCCTGAGGTGCAGCTGACGGCAGATATCAAGGAGCAGGCGGAGATCGCCGTCTCGGGGGCCGACCTTGTGATATTCGTAGCCGATGCAATGACCGATCTCACAGACGATGATGTGGGCATGGCGCGGATTGTGCAGCGTTCGGGCGTCCCATACCTTCTTGCTGCAAACAAAGTCGACTCGCCCTCAGGTGAGTCCGATCTTGCCCACCTGTGGGGCCTCGGACTCGGTCCACCGATTCCCGTCTCTGCCCTCGGCGGTCGCAACACAGGGGAGTTCCTCGATCAACTCGTCGCAGCCCTGCCGACAGACCTCGAGGGCGACGGTGACCCCGAAACAATCGCGAGCCTTGCCATCGTTGGCCGTCCGAACGTGGGAAAGTCGACGATGCTCAACCGGTTGGCTGGTACCGAACGCGTGCTGGTCTCGGATATTCCCGGCACGACGAGGGACCCCATCAACCTTGTCGTCGAGATCGAAGGTGAATATTTTGAGGTCATCGACACCGCTGGAATCAAGAAAGCGACCAAGATCAAGGATGATGCTGACTACTACTCGGTTCTACGGGCGCACGACGTTGTGCGCCAAGCCGATGTAGTACTCTTCATCGTCGATGGCCAGAGAGGTGCAACCCATCAGGAGCAGCGACTCGCCGAGGAGATCGCAAAGGCAGGTGCTGGACTCATCATTGTCCTCAACAAGTGGGACGAACTGACAGAGGACGAACGCCTCGAAACCGAAGACTCGGTCGCTGACAGGCTCGCGTTTGTCGGCTGGGCACCTGTTCTGCGCATGTCGGCGTTGACTGGTGCACGAACCCACCGGCTTCCGAAGTACATCCGCACAGTCCTCGAACACCGCAGACAGCGCATCCCGGCGTCCCAGGTGAATAGGCTTGTTCGATCGCTTCAGGAGGCGCACCCGCCACCGATGCGAAAGGGAAGACGACCGAAAATCCTCTACGCCGTTCAGGCGGAGACAGAACCGCCGACGTTTGTCCTCTTCGTCCGCGGAGGGGAGCTCAGCGACGACTATATCCGGTTCATCGAGAACCGTATACGTGACACATACGACTTCACAGGAACACCAATTCGCATCCGAACAAGAAACCGGCACTGATGGACAGACGACTCGATTCCGCAACCGAGAAGGCTCTCAGTGGCGGGCCGCAGCGGTACCACGACAAACTCAAGGAACGAGGCAAGCTGTTCGTCCGTGACCGGATAGCACTCCTGGTCGACGAAGACAGTTTTGTTGAAGACGGGCTGCTCTCTCGAAACGATGATCCTGATCTTGCAGCCGACGGCGTGGTGACAGGCAGAGCAACAGTTGCTGGACGATCCGTGATGCTGATGGCGAATGATCCGACGGTCAAGGCTGGCTCATGGGGCAGAATCACCGTTGAAAAGATGATCAGAGCACTAGAGGCCGCCTACGACGAGCTGTTGCCGGTTTTCTACCTCATCGACTCCGCGGGCGCACGGATCACCGATCAACTCGACCTCTTCCCTGGTAGGCGCGGTGCCGGGAAGATCTTCTACAACCAGATTCGCCTCTCTGGTCGTGTGCCGCAAATCTGCTGCCTCTTTGGTCCGTCCGCTGCTGGGGGAGCGTACATCCCCGCATTCTGTGATGTCGTCGTGATGGTTGAAGGTCAGGCCTCGATGTACCTCGGGTCGCCACGAATGGCCGAGATGGTCATTGGGGAGCAGACAACGCTCGAAGAAATGGGTGGTGCACGTGTGCACTGCGAAACATCTGGATGTGGAGATGCGCTCGTGTCGTCCGACGAAGAGGCCATTTCGTGGGCAAAGGAGTACTTCTCGTACGTCCCCGACAGCTACCGGATGCACCCCAACGAGTACGAGCCTGAACTTCCTCCAGAGACATCCGACATTGCCGCGGTTCTGCCTGCCGATGCCAACGATCCGTACAACATGCACGACTTCATCAACGGTCTCGTCGACGAAGGGTCGTTCTTTCCGATAAAGGATCTGTTCGCACAGGAGTTGATCACCGGATTCGCGCGCCTTGACGGCAAGGCGATCGGTATCGTGGCAAGCCAGCCAGCACACCTCGGCGGGGTGCTTTTTGTTGATTCCGCCGACAAGGCAGCGCGATTCATGTGGTTGTGCGATGCCTTCAACCTCCCTCTGCTCTTCCTCGCCGACGTTCCGGGATTCATGATCGGGAGCCAGGTCGAGGCACAGGGCATCATTCGTCACGGAGCAAAGATGGTCACGGCGATGGCCGAAGCCACCGTTCCCCGAATCTGCGTCATCGTGAGGAAGGCCTACGGTGCAGGGTTGTACGCATTCTCAGGTCCAGGGTTCAGGCCGGAAGCAACCATTGCGCTTCCCACCGCCGAGATTGCGGTGATGGGTCCCGAGGCCGCGGTGAATGCTGTGTACTTCAACACGATCGAGAGCCTCGAAGAACCAGAGAGAGCCGAGTTCATTGAGCAGAAACGCGAAGAGTACCTTGCCGATGTTGATCTGATGCGTCTTGCAGCCGAGGACATCATCGATGCCATCATCGAACCGGATGCTTTGCGCAGGGAAGTCATTCTGCGCTTCGCCCGCGCCAGCCAGAAGGACCGTTTCTTCTCCGACAGACTCCACGGCGTGCCACCCGTATGACTTCGGACCCGGACGACTACCGGTCCGCAACCACCGAGGACGAGGACGAAGATTTCGACCCGGGTTGGCCCTGGACCTTCCTCCTGCTCGTAGCCGCGGGAGGACTTTATCTGGTATTGCGGGCGGTGCAGATGTTTAATCAGTATGTGTTGAATTGAGACGAGATTTCAGATGCCAGACGACAGATGTCAGACGTCGGAAAGGCCGTCAGCCGGTGGGCGGAGAGTGTCTAGTCGCTAGTTTCTGGTTGCTAGTCAGCACCTGACCACGTAACGGACCCGGCGCGGATTCGTCTTCCTGTCTTCCGATCTTCATACGTAATGCGTCATACTTACTACAGACCGGTCCTCCGGTCTTCCGGTCCTCGCGTGATCCCACCCCTCATCGGTAGCCCGGGGGCTGTTCCTATCGTCCTGGACACGGGACGTGGCGCAGTTTGGCAGCGCACCGGGCTGGGGGTCCGGGGGTCGCCGGTTCGAATCCGGCCGTCCCGACGAACGTATGCCACACAGGAGACGGACACGAGATGAAACTGACCTCAGCGATGCTCGCCGACGCAGCCCAGGTCCAATCCGGCAAGCTCTTCGTTCTCGGAGGAGGATTCGACACCATATCGGTACGCTCGCTGCCGGCAACCCACCGCAACCTCTGTATTGCAATGGTCGCAGAGGTCGGTCCAGAGGATCGTCAGCGTGAGCTCGAGCTCAACATCACACTCGTGGACGAGGACGGTCAAAGCCAAGGTGTGGACGCCGTTGGCATGTTGCGTGTCGGATCACCACCCAACCTCCCCCCAGGCTCACCAATGGTCGTTCCGATCGTGAGTCCCTTCCCCAAGATAACGTTTCCCGAGGCGAAGGGCTATGTGTTCGTTGTCACGCTCGACGAGCAGGAACTTGCTCGCATCCGTTTCCGGGTCGTTCTGGTTCAGCAGTGACTGGCGCATTCAACGTACCGAATACGATCTCGTTCATCCGTCTCGCGCTTATCCCGTGGTTCCTGTGGCTCGTACTTGTCGACGAGAACTACGGATGGGCTGGAGTACTGCTCGGAGTGATCGGAGCGACCGACTGGATCGACGGGTACCTCGCCCGCAAACTGAACCAGGTAACGGAACTCGGAAAGCTACTCGACCCCGTCGCTGACCGCGTGGCTGTCATCGTTGCGGTGGTTGCTGGTCTCGTCGCAGATGTGCTCCCGCTTTGGTTCGCCGTTGCGCTCATCGCGCGAGAAGTTGTGATAGGCATTGGTGCGGCGTACGGCTGGCGCCATGGAGTCACGAAGCTCGATGTGCGCTTCCTGGGAAAGGCTGCAACGTTGGCACTGTACGTTTCGATCACGGCCTTCTACATTGGCGTAGGTTTCAAGGTTGATTGGCCCATCTGGATCGCCTACCTTTTCGGAATCCCCGGTCTCGCCATGTACTACTTGGTCGCGGTGCAATACCTCGGTGACCTGAGACGGGCAGTTACAGCCGCGAGCTAAGATGCGGTTCGAACGACCAACGGAGGACCATTGCAGTATCCAGACAATCTGAAGTACGCGGATAGCCATGAGTGGGCCTCTCTTGAGAGCGACACAGCTGTGCGTATGGGAATCTCCGATTTCGCGCAGGATGCCCTTGGTGATGTTGTCTACGTTGAACTGCCCGATGTGGGCGCAGATGTACAGGCGGGCACGCCATGTTCTGAAGTCGAGTCGACGAAATCGGTGTCCGATGTAAACGCTCCCGTGACCGGTACTATCACCGCCGTCAACGCGGCGCTTGAAGAGCGCCCCGAACTTGTCAATTCTGACCCCTACGGTGAAGGCTGGTTTGCGGTTATCGAACCAAGCGACACGTCGGAATTGGAGAGTCTGCTGTCGGCCGCCGAGTATCAGGCGTCCGTGGAGTAACACGCAGACTTCCGGCTTCGTTCGGCCCCGCGCAACGTTCAACCAAACGTTGAACGTTCCGTTGTATCATGAACCTATGGTAGACGAATTCAGTGACGAGCCAGACGAGATAGACATTGAACACGATCCAACTGTTCTGTGGACTCCCGACGCGTCGGACGCCGAACGCGAAGACTCATCTGGGAAACTCTCTGGTGCCTTTTCCTGGGCATTGACCATCGAGGGTGGTCCTCAGAACGGACTGACCTACGTGCTCGGATCCGGGAACACGGTTGCCGGCCGAAGCGCTGACGCGGCAATCTTCCTCCCCGATGTCACGGTGTCTCGGGAGCATGTCCGATTCGGCGTCGACGCAGCCGGTCTTTCGATGACGGATCTTGGCTCGACCAACGGCACCTATGTGAATGGCAACCGGCTACCGGCGGGGGTGCTTGCGGAGGGAGACGAACTGATGATCGGAAAGTTCCACATGAGGGTCTCGCGCGGACATGGCTGAGCTGCGGGCCGTCAAGGCACTTCCTCCGCGCACACACACCATCGGCGAGGTCATCAACCTTCTGCGATCCGACTTCCCTGAGATCTCGGTTTCGAAGGTACGCTTCCTGGAATCGAGGGGCCTCGTCGCTCCCAGTCGGTCGAACTCAGGGTACCGCATGTTCTCGGACGATGACGTTCACAGAATCCGATATGTGCTCACTGAACAGCGCGATCACTACCTACCGCTCAAGGTCATCAAATCCAAGCTCTCGGCATGGGACAAGGGCGCTGAAACGCCGGTGGCACCAGACAGTGGCACTCCTCCTGAAGCGTATTTCGCGTCGTCGGGTGTCTCACTCTCAGCGCGCGAAGTTCTGCGGTCTTCTGGACTGAGCGTGGATCAACTCCAAGCGATCGAAACTGAGGGACTGCTCGATCCGGTGATTCTCCCCGACGGTACGCCAGTGTATTCGGACACTGATCTGCAGATCGCGAGAGCCACCAATAGGTTGCTCTCGCGAGGGCTCGAGCCGCGACACCTCAGGGGCATTCGGCTAGCGGCTGATCGCCAGACCGACCTGCTTGGGCAGCTCGTCGCCCCACTTCTGCGGCACCGCAATCCAGACAACCACAGGCGGTCATCAGAAATTCTTGCTGACACCTCTGAGGCATCCGCAATCATCCAAGAAACGCTCGTTCGCAGTAGGCTTCGCAAGCTACTCGAACACTGATGTTGATTACCGCACTCACTTCGCTCGCTCTCACCGCGACTCTTCTTGGTACACCACACGCCTCGGCGCCGGTTACCACTACCGACGCGCCAAGAATTCCGAAGCTGACAGCTGAACGCTGGATTACGTACGACG
>SMXV01000087.1 GCA_004356175.1 Acidobacteriota bacterium | reverse complement strand
GGTCAGTCGGATCCTGCGCAACGGGGCGGACGGGTCGCCGCTGGTCGAGGACATTTCGGTTGCGGTGGCTGACCTCGCAGAGAGCGGCGTCGACTTCCTATATGTCGGATCGAGCTCGTTCCTCCTGTCGAATGCCGATCTCCTCACCGGTGCTGCTCTCGACGAAGGCCTCCCACTCGCAACTGCGTACGAAGCAATGGTGCGTGACTCGGACGCGCTGATCGCCCTCGCCAACGCCTACTACAACGTGGGCCAACTAGCCGGTCGCCAGGCCGAGAGAATCCTGGTCGACGGCGCAACGCCAGGCGACCTCGAGGTGATCGGCCTGGACAGGTTCACCGTTCTCATCAACATCGACACGGCGGCCAAGCTCGGTCTCTACCCACCGATGCTGTTGCTCCGATACGCCGAGATCATCGGCGGCCCCCAGTAGTCAGCCCTGCTTGGCAGCCTTCCAGGCCTTCTTGCGGACCTTCAACTCGGCGAGGTCCTCAGGCTTCTTGATATCGACAATCGAGGGCCAGTCCGGGAGGTACTTCGTGAAGCCACGGGGCTTGACGCCGTACTGCTTGGCGAGGACGCCGAGGGTGAGGCGAGCTTTGTATTCGCCGAAGCCGGGGATGGCTTGGAGCCGGGCGACGAGTTCGTCCGCTGTCTTCACATCCGACCAAATCGCCGAGGCGTCTCCGTCGTACTCGTCAACGATGTGCTGGGAGACCGCCTGAGTCCGCTTTGCCATGTTCGCCGGGAACCGATGGATTGCAGGGACCTCACGGAAGACCGCTTCGAGGACTTCGGGGTCTGTTCCTGCGACGGTGGCGGCGTCGAGCGTCCCGCCGAGTCGCTCCTTGAGGACATAGGGACCCGCAAACGCTTTCTCCGTGGGAATCTGTTGGTATAGAGCGAGTCCAACGACGAGTGCGTAAGCGTCGTCTTCGAGAAGGGTGTTGGCTTCGTCGAGCGCCGTGAAGTAGATTGCCATCCGGCGACACTACCGCAGTCGGAGCCCTGAGCGACCGGACAACCAGCCACCGCTGACTTTTGTGGCCCGTTTGGGCAGTCCTCTCCATTCAAAGGGCCTTGCAGGATTATGAGGTGTTCTCTCTTCTATTCGTAGAGCTTTGCGAGTTTGATTCATACACGGATCGTTCTACATGGGAGAACGACTGATGAAACGCCTCATACGCATTCTTGTTGCCTTTTCGCTGGCGCTGACTGGGCTCAGTGTCACGGCAGCCGCCTCCCGCTGGACGGGACTCAGGCAAGGTACGTCCAGTGTCGGGATGAGTTGAGTCGGTAGAACGCGCACGCCTTGGCCGCGTCGATCATTGACGTCCGGCTCCCATTGAGGATTTGCAACGAAGCAGCGACCATCACAGATGATGCCCACGACCGACAACACGCCAGGAGCCCCAGACACAATGACCCGATGCAGATGCACAGTGTTACCTTCGGGTACGGTACACGCCTCGATCTTCTCGTTGTAGAACACGTCTACAGAGACAGGGCTTGCGTCACATGGGCTGTGCCGATAGGTCTTGTACGGGGGTGTCCAGGCGACTCGTCTCGGTTCGAAACATCGTCGCTGGGAAGGTGCGTAGCTACAGCTCGATGTCGACGACCAGCGCTCGGTGGTCGGTGCCGCGCACACGTATGACCGAGGTCGCCGTGGGCCGGACTCCTTTGACAAATGCATGGTCGATGCGGAGCAGTCGGGGTCCGAACACGAATGGTGACCATGTCTTTCGAGCCGACCCTGAGGCGCGAGCTGCGTCGGTGCCGATCTCCGCAAGTCGTTTGTACTCACGCCACAGCGGCGTGGCGTTCATGTCCCCAATAACGACAGCCGCAACATCATGTGCATTCACCTCGGCGGTGATCTCGTCTACCTGACGTCGGCGCACCTGGCGTGACACACCCCATGGGCGGTCGATGGGGTTGACGAGGTGCACGTTGAATATATCAAGTGGTTCTTTGAGGCCTGGCCACCGATCCGGCTCAAGTCGGGCAATCCATCCGGAGCGCTCCTCAAGGTCGAGTTTGTCGATCGTTGTTGGAAACCGTGTCGCTATTCCAAGACCGAAGAGGTCTGGTCTCGGATCGAGATGCCCGTGCGCCAACAGGTCCGCCATCACACTTGCAGTCCTTGGACCGAGTTCCTGGGCGCAGACAACGTCAGGATCGGCGTCGAGAATCATCCGGCGCACATCATCGGGATCGGCGCGGTCCACCAACAGATTGATCGAGAGTATGCGCAGCAAGGCCATAGGGCAGAGAGGCTACCGACGACCGGGTACGGTCGAGGGATGACCACATTGGGAGTTCGACGCGAACCGCCGCCGTTCCGAAAACTCGAAACCGTACGAACCGAGTTCGTCCCTCGGCGGATGATCCGCGTGTCCCTCGGCAGGAGCGAACTCGAGGGCTTCTCGATTGGACAGCCTGCAGCAAGTGTCCGACTGCTGCTCCCAACCGATGGATATCTCGAGATACCGCTGTGGGCAGGCAACGAGTTCCTGCTGCGCAACGGCACAAGCTCCATTATCCGCACATTCACGCCGGTCCGGTACTGCGGATCAGATCGCTCCTCGTCGCCGATTGCTGTGTTGCAGTTGGGGCAGATCTCGCGGTTTCCTGGAACGAGGCCGTGAGCAACGGACACCCGACGATCAAAAACGTAACACTCGCCTTTCCAGAGGCTGTCATCTTCGTCGACTGTTTCGAGGTATTTCAGGATGCCACCTTCGAGCTGGAAGATGTTCGTGAAACCCTGCTCGACGAGATACGCCGTGCCCTTCTCACACCGAATGCCACCGGTGCAGAACATCGCGATCTTCTTGTTCTTGATGTCGGGCTGGTTCTCAATCCATGCTGGGAACTCCCCAAATCGTTGTGTCTCAGGATTGACTGCACCAGCGAAGGTTCCGATCGCGTACTCGTAGTCGTTACGAGCATCGACGACGATGGTGTCAGGGTCCGATATCAACACATTCCATTCGCTTGCAGGCACATGGGTTGCTGTGTGCTCCACAGAGTCGACATCACCAATGCCGAGCGTCACGATCTCCTTCTTGAATCGGATCTTGAGTCGCTTGAACGGGTCGGCATGGGCAGTAGCCCATTTCGGCTCAATGGACACAAGACCTGGATGGGATCGTAAGAGGTCGATAAATGCCTCAACATCGTCCAGGTCGCCCGCGATGGTGCCGTTCACGCCTTCCGTTGCGACGAGTACCGTGCCCCTGACGTTGTGCTCTCTACCGAAATCCGACAGGGTTCTGACGAGTGACTCTCCGTCAGTGAGGTCAGCAAAGAGATAGAAGGCAGCGATGTGGAACATGTCAGCGAGTGTATTCAATCGGAATAGGTGATGACGGTCGACTCGTTGATGAAGTCGAGGTCGCCCGGCTTCGCCTCGATAGCGAATCGGAAGTCGAGCCCACCGGCGGGCGAGTAGGTCACGCAAGGATCTTCGGTACATGGAACCATCGATGCCCGGTCCTTGTAGGTTCCATCCTCGTTGAACCAGACAATGTCGAGGGGAATCAACGTGTCCTTCATCCAGAACGTGTCGCCGTCGTGTCGCCAAAAGAAAAGCATCCCGTCAAGATCGAGAAGGTCGGTCACGCCCTGGAGGCCTTGACGCCGTAGCGACGGGCTGTCTGCGATTGCAAGCAGCAGCTCCCTGTCGCCAACCAGAACGTTCTCGACGGCGTAGCCGGCCAGCGACGGAGGCACGTCAACTATGGTCGTTGTCGACGTTGTTACAGGGGGCGCAGGCGTTTGTACTGTCAGATCGTCAGACATTTGGGTACAGGCAGCCGCAAGAGTCGCGACCACGGCCGCCAAGATGAATAGTCGCATAGAAGCAACGCTACTCGTCAATCCCGGTAACGACTCGCGATACGCTGGGGGGCATGAGTGGACAATACCGGGGGGTGTCACGCCTCGATCCAGGTGATCCAATGGCGAAATCAGTTTCGGAACGCCTCACATCCGAACATGTTGCTTGGCTGACAACTGTCTCAGCGACCGGAACACCACAGACCTCTCCTATCTGGTTTCTCTGGAACGGCAAGGACATCCTCATTTACAGTCTCGAATCGGCTCGGACGAGGAACATCCGAAGCAACCCACGCGTCTCGTTCAACTTCGATGGCAACGGCTCAGGTGGCGACATCGTGGTCATCGAAGGCGACGCCTCAATTTCGGATGTGTCTCCTACTGACGAGGAGCGATTGCTCTACCTTGAGAAGTACAAACCAACAATGGATTCGTACGGCTGGACAATCGACGACTTCAGTAAGAAATACAAAGTACCCGTCCGCATCGCACCTACCAAGTTCCGGTACTGGTAGGGACATGGCTTCGAACATCGTTGCGTATCTGGCGATTTCGCTCGATGGCTACATCGCGGACGATGACGGAGTCGTCACGTTTCTCCACGACTTCGGCACCGAGGAATACAAGTTTCACGACTTCATCGCTGGCATCGGCGCCGCCGTGATGGGTGCGACGACATACGAACAGGTCCTTGGCTTCGGGTGGCCGTATGGGGACATGCCGGTTCTCGTGCTCACCCACCGCGATTTTGACACGCCCGACGGTGCGAACGTGACCTTCACATCTGAGAGCACGGGGACCGCCATCGCGACTTTTGCCGAGGACATGGACAAACGAGTCTGGATTATCGGCGGCGGCAAGGTCGTCACGGCTGCCCTGCGCGCAGGGATCGTTGACACGCTTGAGCTTTACACGATGCCCGTCGCCCTCGGCTCCGGGGTGCCATTGTTCGATGGACCATACGAAGGTTCGCTCCGTCTCATCGAGTCGCATGCCTACAGCAACGGTGTCGTACGACTGGAGTACGAGGTTTAGGTCCATCTGGACGTGGGACCGCGGGCGCTACTGCTGCACGCGGCGGCGACAAGGGCCACGATGCAGCGTGGTAGGCCTATTCGTTGTCTCACAGAATCGTCTCCTCATCAACCCGCGGCTACCTGTTTCGGTGCCGTTCAAGGGGAATACGAACAGGACGACGATTCGGTTCACGGGGGCATGCGGTAGTACGTAGTACGACATTGGGATGTTGCGAGAAATCGGCGACAGATGTCAGATGCCAGAT
>SMXV01000086.1 GCA_004356175.1 Acidobacteriota bacterium | reverse complement strand
GAGGCAGAGGCGACGCCGCGCGGATTGTCAATTGTGTCGGTCCGAAAGAACTCGCGCGTTTCTGGGGCTACAGGGAGTCAGCGAGTTTCTTCACGGCTGCTGATCCGCCAGTGAGCACAGGCTCTCCGTGTCCGAAGAAGATTTGCTCATAGGTGTATGTCGCAAGCTTGACGACCGAGGCGTCCGCTGCGGCCAGATCGCTTGTGAATCTTGGATTCGGGCCAATCACGCCGCCGTCGGCACCGTTTATGGCGTCACCGGAGAAGAGACCAACATCAGGATCGAGGAGGGAGATATGACCCTTCGTATGGCCAGGCGTTGCGATGACTTCAACACCGTTGACTACATCGCCATCGGATAGCTGGGTGATTGGCCGGTCCGAACCAATACCTGCAGCATCGAGCGAGCCTGCAAAGACGTCGGCGTCCGTGGCTAACGCGAGCACAGCGTTGAGTGACCCGACGTGATCTGGATGGTCGTGTGTTGCAATGACGTACCCAACGTCGGCCCACGAACGTCCGTACTCCTCAATCACTGCCTGGATCGCTGCGGCACTGCCCCCAACACCGGTGTCAACGACGACAAGACCATCACCCCTGTCAACGATGTATGCCGACACAAAACCGAGGTCTACGCGTTTTGATGTCACGACGTCGGTGATTGGAGGTGCAGTCGTTGACACGACTGTTGCGGTCGTCGTGGTCGCGGCGGCACTCGTCGTCGTGGTCGAAGAGGGTTGCGTCGAGGACGTCGACGCTTCGGAGGTGCCTTCGTCCGAGCACGAGACAATTGCGACGCCAAAAATGGCAACGCCGAAGACACCCATTCCGGCGGTCTTTAGAAATCGTCTTCTACCAGGATCGTATTCCATGACGTCTCCTTGCCCCCTAGAACCTACCACCCAACTCTCCAAAGCGAGACGAAGGCCTCAGCGCATCGACCCCGACTCGCCCACCCGGAAAGCCTGTCATGGCATGGAACCGAGCCGTGCAGCGTTCTCTTCCATGTCTGATAGATGATGTTCTGCTTCGTGAACCGCCTGAAAGCCCATCCACCGACTCGTCCGCGGTTGAGGATCGGGCTGGCCACACTGCACGATTCAGCAGAGTGACACCGGCTCAATCGCCGAGAAGAGAGGTACGAACAATGAGGACGCGGACTCCAACGGTCTCGCGATCTCAGCCGCCGTATCGCTTCTGTAGAGCCCGAGGTCAATGTGCCCGTCACGGTACAACGACTTGAAGTCGGGTTCGTGCTCTACAAGACCCATCACGAGACCGTCACGAATTGTGAGCAACACGCCGCGGACATGCGCACAGTACTCGACCACCGGCCACCGGCCTGGTTCACGTTGAACGTAACTCTGAGATTCCTCAATAGACATCACCACATCTACCGCGTTGGTGACCGTTGCCCGTACTCGGGGCACAACGTCATCGCGCGACAGTTCATCGAAATCGGATCCACATACCTCGCACACATCCATGCCGAGAGCAATATGTCGAGCAGGCCGCCAAGCATGCGGAACGAAATGAAGCCGACAAAGGAAACACGACGCGCACAAGCGAAAGCCCGCCACACTTTCGACGATGTTGGCTGGGCTGGAGAAACGGGGTCTCGTCTGACGAGACCGGACGAGACCGACACGCGTTCAATCCTCGTCGAAGTAACACAGGGAGCATCGCCCGATCGACAAAGCTCGGTCTGCACTTGCCGTGAAAGTCGTTACACCCTTCGATTTCCCACATCACCGGACAGGACTGTTACCACTCTTCGCGTTGCTCAATCGGCAGTAGTTCGGGTGCGCTCAACGGAACTGAACCTCGCCTAGGCCAGCATCGATTGCCAGTCGATCGTGGCATCTGCCCACCAGCCAGGATTGGGGTGAGGTTCACCATCCACCGTGTACTCGTTCTCTGACGGACCGATTGTGGCCTGCTGCACAAGACTGATGGCCGCCTGGCGGGTCACGACTGCGCCTGGCGTCACATTGAACACGGTCAAGTCCTGACAAAGCGTCACCGGACCGGAATATCCAGCCCGTACGCCCTCGAATACAGGGTCCATGTAGCCCTCGACAACATGACAGTGCCACATTGCGGCCATGCGGGGTTCGACCATGCCGAACACGATGGCAGCAGCGTCTGGCGGCGTGTGGGCCTCGTTGACAACGAAGATCGCCTTCTCCAGTGGAAACGACATCAGCTCTGCGAAGGTCTCCGGCGGCAGGAAGGTCTCGTGGATCAACAGGTCACAGCCTCTGGCTGCTTCAACCAATGTCATCGTTGGCCTGGTATCACCGGAGAAGACAACGCTCTGCCCGGCATAGTCCACCCGATATCCGACGGCACCGTTGAGAATGTGAATGACGGGAAATGAGGTGATCGTGACACCGTTTCGCTCGTAGATCACCTCGGTCCGGTCATACGGCACCTCATATGCCGTCGCAGACGCACCGCTGGTTGCAACGCTGCCCCGCATCGATTCGAGGTCCCATGCGAGAGCCTTCTCGATCGAAGCCACGAATTCTGCCAGTCCGAGGGCTGGGTCGTCCGATCCGCCTCCCCATACTTCAACCGGGTCGAGACGACCGGCCTTGACGTAGCTTCCCATCAGCGTGAGGTAGTCGGCCACATGGTCGGCGTGGAGGTGGCTGAGGAAGACGTTCTTGAGGCTCGTCACGGGGACACGCAGCCCGCTGAAGTTGGCAAGCGATCCAGCCCCGAGATCGAGGACGAACACATCTCGCTGCACGTTCCCGACCTCGACCAGTACTGAACCTGCAGCTTGGGACTTCGTCACCCATGGCAGTCCTGAGCCGAGAATCGATACCCGAATCTCCCCTTCCGTGAGCTCCTCAGTACCAGGAGTGTATATGTCGGCACGATCGAGCTCCGGTGTTCCCACTACCGGGTCTGAGGTCAGGGCGTGTACACCGCCAAGGTAGGCGGGCGTGAAAACAGACATCTAGGTCCTCCCGAACGAGCCGTCGGCGCGATAATACCACACAGGATTTCCCATCGGGAGGCTAACCAGACCGTGACAGCGCTTTGCATCGGAGGGCGATTCACAGCTTCGTCGGTTCCACGCCCTGAGTATGCTCTTCAACCCTGTCACCTAAGTGTCAGTAACCCGTCAGCAGCGTTCCCATGTACCTGACAGGACAGGACGCGAACCAACTCGAACTACGACAATCCGTTGCACAAGCTGCCAGCCACGCGACAGGGCATCGAGGCGATGGAGAAAGCGGCATACCGAGGCGTGAATGTCAACGCCACGGCCAGCTTCACGGTGGCCCAGGCGCGAGGACGAAGGCCTGTCGACCCTGAGATCATCGCCGAGCTCTACGAGCGGGTGCCAGATTTCCGAAAGGCGTACGGCGCCACCGTGCGCACACTACGTGGAATCATCGCCTTCTAACACGAACTGACCAGGGTTATCCGTGAGGAGTTCATGTTCTCCAAGCCGGACGTAAAGTAGACGCCGACGTCAGGATTCGAAGCTCGATCACTGGCCAGCCTGATCATACGTCTTGCGGTACAGATGTCGATCGACGCCTGTCCTGGGCTCTACGACCCGATCCGGTACAAGGCTCCACGCAGGCTCGACGCTGGTTGCGGCAACAGCAGCCTGACGGCATGCCCCCGCGGCGGCCGCTTCACCGTCGATGTACACCATCACGGGACGACCCCAAAGGTCCGCGACCCATTGCTGGAATGCAACAGAACGTGCGCCACCACCCGTGAGGTGGATCTGACCGCCCGTGCTCACACCGCAGGACGCAAGCGCGTCGGTGCCGAACATGAGTCCGCACACAACGCCCACGTGCGCCGCGGAGGCGATGTCGGCTCGTGTTGTGTCGTTTCGCAGTCCAAAGAACGAACCCCTCGCGTCCGGAAGGTTCGGAGTGCGCTCGCCGTCGAAGTATGGCTTGAGGACAAGGCTCGGATCCGGCAGGGACTCAAGGGCGAGCTCGGCGAATTCCGCTCTGTCGGCTCCGAGCCAGAGCGCAACAGTGTCTGTCACTCTCGTGGCATTCAGCGTGGCTGCCAGCGGAAGGTATCTCCCGGTCGCATCGGCGAAGCCGGCAACGAGACCCGTAGCGTCCTTGACCGGACTGTCAGTCACGGCGTAGACCGTCCCCGATGTGCCGAGCGACATTGCAATGTCTCCCGGTTCGAGGCCGAGGCCGTAAGCAGCCCCCATGTTGTCACCTGTGCCGCACGCAACCGGGATTCCCACCGGCAACCCTGTCGATGCCGCAGCCTGCGCGGTGACAGCGCCAGCGGGTTCCTGCGGGCCAAGCACCCTTGGCAGTCGGTCGATCAGGCCTCGTGGGTCGTCCACGACAAGGCCCAGGAGTTCTGGCTCGTAGCCCCCGGTGACCGGAGACCACCATCCTGTCCCTGAGGCGTCACCTCTATCCGTTACCCGTTGCCCGGTGAGTCGAAACGTGAGAAAGTCGTGAGGCAACATGAACGAGTCGGCTCTGGCGATCACATGCGGCTCGTTCTCCACAAGCCACGCAAGCTTCGTGATCGTGATCGACGACACGGGCACCAGACCACACCGTTGCGCCCATGCTCTGGCACCGAAGCGCTCCACCAGCGCTCGTGCTTGTCCCGCAGAGGTGGTGTCGTTCCAGAGCTTCGCGGGGCGTATGGGATCACCGTCGGCGTCGAGGCACACCAGCCCGTGCTGCTGGGCCACCACCGATATCGCCTTCACGTCACCGAGGTGGACAGCCACCTGCGACAGAGCGTCCGCCAGTGCAGCCCACCAGCTATCGGGATGTTGTTCACTGGCAGGCGGATGGACAGCCGGGTGGCCAGCGCGACCGGTAGCAACAAGGTCGCCTGTTTCGATGTCCCGTATCTCCACCTTCGTCGACTGGGTCGACGAATCGACGCCAGCCACAAGATTCATACCACGACCAGGCGCATGGTCATGTCGTGGTCCAGATGACCTTGTTGACCGCGTTCTCCAGCAGCTCCTGTCGACCGGACTTTGGGGTTGGGTCCAGATTCTTCGACATGGCCTCATCGGCGATCGAATCGAGGGTCGCACCATCGGAGAAGATCATGCGACCACGGTCAGCTCCCCAACCCGAATACCTATCCGTGCGTGCCTGATCGAGCGCCCCGTCGTCGATGAGTGCGCTGGCCACAAGGAGCGACTGGGCGAGAGTGTCGATACCACCGATGTGAGCGTGGAACAAGTCGGTGCGGTCCATGCTCTGGCGGCGAAGCTTCGTGTCGAAGTTGCACCCCCCGGAAGTGAAACCCCCTCCACGGAGGATCTCGAACAGGCCCAGTGACAGCTCTTCGACCGAGTTCGGAAACTGGTCTGTATCCCATCCGTTCTGCGGATCACCGCGGTTGGCATCGATGCTTCCAAAGATGCCGTTCTCGATGGCGTACGCGACCTCATGATGGAACGAGTGTCCCCCGAGCGTTGCGTGGTTCACCTCGATGTTCACTTTGTACTCCTCGACCAGGTCATATCTCTCGAGGAATCCGTGCACGGTCGCACAGTCGTAGTCATACTGGTGCTTCGTCGGCTCTTGCGGCTTCGGCTCGATGAGGAGTGCTCCGGTGAATCCAATGTTTCTCTTGTGGTCAGCTACGAGCTCGAGGAATCGCGCGAGCTGATCACTCTCGCGGGACATCTCCGTGTTGAGCAGCGTGTCGTAGCCCTCACGGCCACCCCACAGCACGTAGTTCTCACCACCGAGTCGATGGGTCGCGGCCATGGCATCCCGAACCTGGGCTGCCGCGTGCGCAAATACATCAGGATCGGGGTTCGTGGCCGCACCAGCGGCATACCGTGGGTGAGAGAACAGGTTCGCCGTACCCCACAGAAGCCTCACGCCGGTTTCTTCCTGCTTCTCCGCTGCTCGATCGACCAGCATCTCGAGATTCGAGCGCGATTCCGCCAGGCTCGCACCCGGAGGAGCCATATCAACATCGTGGAAGCAATAGAACGGGGTTCCAAGCTTTTCGAAGAACTCGAACGCAGCATCCTGTTTCGCGTATGCCGCAGAGATCGGATCGTCGCTCGGGTCAAGCCAGGGACGATCGAAAGTTCCGGCGCCGAAGACGTCGGTGCCAGGCCAGTTGAAGCTGTGCCAGTAACACACGGCAATCCTCAGATGATCCGCCATGCGTCTGCCGGAAACGAGACGGTCAGGGTTGTACACCCGAAACCCGAGTCCATCACCCCGGTCAGTACCGGCAAAGGCAACAGGCCCGGCGACATCCGTGAAAAATTCAGCCATGGTGGGCGTCTCCGCTGTCACAGCAAGGGTCATCCGTCACAGGACGTCCTCTTCGATAGCCATGTCGAATCGTAAAGCCATGTGATCAGATGCCGAGCGCTGCGGCAGCCGCTTGCAGATCGTCCGCACCAAAAACGACCCGGTTACCCGTCGCCATGTAGAGAATGTGCACCTTCGCGCCTGCATCCGCGATCGTGCGCGCAAGGTCGCCGAGACCGCCCGGTCGCACCTCGATGTTAGCGATCAGCACTTCATGCTGATCGATAGCGCCAAATCCGGCGCCGATGGCCGCACTGCGGGCTGCCTTTGCATCATCGTCGCTGACGACGACGCGAACATTGCGACCCTCGGTGCCCGGATACGTACACGAGGCCTCCATGGAGACTCCAGAGCGCCCGATCGCCTCCCACAACTCGGCCGCGGCACGCTCTGGACCGATGATGAATGTGATTTCCTGCATGTGTGTCCTCCTTAGGGTGTCCACTGACTCGATGCACAGAAGCGATGGTAGTGAAGCCACCGAAGCGGCTGCTGCGCACGAGGGTGCGCACGCTCACCGGCATCGCCCCCTTTCGGCGGGAATACCGGTGGGCAATGATGCCAAGTAGTCGACGATCTCAGATGAGGCGAGGGCGTACACTCCGTTCTCGCGATCCCTGCTGATAGCGAACACCATGCCGACGTAGTCGGCGGCGTCGTTGAGAAGCGGCGCGCCCGAGGCGCCGCGCTTGGCTGTCGTCAGTACATCGATCGCCGTCCGTTCGACGCGACCGACGTCGTAGATGTCCCCGCTACGAGCGTTCACAATCCTGATGACCTCATACTCGATGAAATCGATCCCCGAGCCAGCAACCATGGCCGTGATCACGCCAGCCTCTCCTGGCCGTGCATTCGCCGGCCGAATCGCCGTGCCGTTGATTCCCTCCACCGACATGACGGCGATGTCGAGCTGATCGTCGAAGGCAACGACCTCCACATCATGGACCGCGCCGAGGGCGTCGATGACGCGCAGATCGTCTTCAGCACCTGCGATAGCGTGGGCGACCGTCACGACGAGCCCATCGGCGACCACGAAGCCTGTTGCGAGGATCGGCTTGAGACATGCCGTTCCTGCGATCCGAACAACCGACTCGTC
>SMXV01000085.1 GCA_004356175.1 Acidobacteriota bacterium | reverse complement strand
TACGGGGTAGTTGATGCATCGAAAATACGCCTACGACGGGTATCTTCATGTGACGCACCTCCAACGGAGCCGACGATGGCCATAGTCGATGACAGCAAGGACTCAGGTAGCGACGGTAGCTGGTTTCTCGAAGCTGTCGGCGCGATCCCGCCATCGCCAACTCCAAGCGAGACAATTGCCGCGCTTGAACTCGACAATACGTTGACGCACAGTCGCGTCGGTCCCTCTCCTGAGACCTCCCACGGCTACACGAAATATCTTGATGGCGATACCGGAACCTCAAATGAGGCATTCACGCCTGTCATGGACATCGCTGTCAACAAGCCAGAGACAACGGCAGAGATGGACTTCCTTGTGCTGGACGACAGTTTCTCGGCTACAGACGATGCCACAGGCTCAACCGTCATCAGGCCACACCGCCGATTGCGTGCGGTGTCGCTTGGATTCCTTGCATTGCTCATTGCAATCGCAGCCGTCACTTCTGTCATCGTACCCCCTGTACTGACCCAGAACGCAACGGTTGTCAAGCAGGCATACGCCGACACAGCACACGCCCTTCGTCTCACGCTTCCAACTTCCCAGATAGCGCTCGATGCCATCACAAGCACACGATCCACTGACAGCGAACTTTCGTCAGCGCTTCCTCAGATATCTGCTCTTGACAGTGCAGCCCATGGCATGGCCATCGAAGCCACTGCACCGCTGCCAGCAAATGCACCGGTATTCCCGAGCGCTGCAATCGGAGCCCTTGGTCCGTTGCAGGACTCGGCACAGATTCATGCAGCCCAGGGCTCACAAGTCGCCCGACTTCTTGGGTTCGCCTATGTCTACCGAACAACGATTCCCATGCTGCTCAACACTGGCGACCTGCCGACATCTGCAGAGAGCCAAACCATCAACGCGTTGAGCCTGTCGTTGGCATCGACCCTCGTAGCAGATTCATCTGCGCTGACAGATCTGCCACTCACAGAAACGTTCACGGATCTCAATGATGACGCCCATGACGCCGTTGAACGCTTCGGCTCTTGGCAGGGCGAGTATCTCGCTGCCCTGTCTGATTCCGACGACACACTGGCGACTGCACTCATTGCGGAAGTCGACGACATCAAGCGTGCGCTGCTCGAAGAACTGGGCGAGTCGATGATCTCTACTCGCATAGATATCGATACACAGATCGTTGTTCTTGCTGGCGACCTCGAACTCTTCCTTGACCGGCTTACTCAGTCGTAGAGGGCTCACTGTCGAGTGACGCTGCTTCTTTCTCGAAGTCGCTTGCCTTCTGGAAGTCCTTGTATACCGATGCGAACCGCAGGTAGCTCACCTCGTCGATGTCTCGCAGACCGTCAAGAACGATCTCACCAATCTCCTCTGCACTGATAGACCCCTGAGACGTATATGCCGCTCTCTCGACCGTTGCAACAAGATCGTCCACAGCGTCCTGAGCGACTGGCCGGTCGGCCATTGTTATCTCGACACCCATCCGGACCTTCGATGCATCAAAAGGCTGTCGTCGACCGTCGCGTTTGATGACAACGACGGCGCTCGGCCGTTCAAACGTCGTAAAACGATGGCCGCATCGTGGGCAGAGTCGCCTCCGTCGGATCGTCCGACCCTTGTCCGCTGGGCGCGAATCTACGACTCGGGTGTCGTCTGTTGTGCAGAGCGGGCAGCGCATACCACCAGCGTACCTGCTGAAGAGATTCAAGATTCGGCTGGACTCACCGGTATCTCAATGAGCTGACCTGCCTGCAGATCGCCACCGCGTATCGAGTTGATCTTCTCGATCGCAGCTACGAGACGGCGAGTATCACTGTCCTTCGGTCCATGATCTTGAGCTATGTGCCAGAGCGTATCGCCCAGCTGTACGCGGTACTGCTCGGTCTCACTCACTGCCCCGGTTGCCTGGACAGCAGAGGACAGGAAGATGAGCATCACAATGACTGAGATGGTGATGATGGAGAACGCCCGAATTCGTGCGCTTGTACTCAGTGTCATGGTGTCCTCTTCCTGTCGTTCTGCTACCCAGGTGTGACCTGGTGGTGCTTCCACCGCCGTACGGCCGCCGCATCTTGGATCCCTCCGAGCATCCCCGGCCGAATCTCAGCTGCTGGGACCGACGGTATCGGCCGGGTATGACACGTTCGGTGCGAATGGGCGCTGCACCGTAACGAGAGGGCTCCTTGGGGAAGTGACCACCCATACCCGACCGAACACCTGTTCGGTCTTGTGGATAAATCTATCGAACATGTGTTCGAATGTCAAGCATTCTTCTGAGCGTCCATTCGAGTGGCACTTGCACCATGCATTTCGCACGCAATCGTGGGCCGACGACCCACCGGCAGCGGGCTTCTTCGATTCGTCGGTCGAACATATGTTTGGTTCTGTGGGCGAAGTGCGTTAGAGTTCCGCGCACAAAGAGGAGGTACATATGCCGGATAGAGCAACTTTGACACGGAGACAACTTGAGATCCTCGAACTGATCAGTTCAACCGTTGAGAGCCGAGGGTATCCACCCTCCGTCCGAGAAATTGGCGACGCGGTAGGCCTCAGTTCACCATCAACAGTGCATTCACATCTGTCGACGCTCGCTGCCGAAGGATTCATTCGCAGGGACCCATCGAAGCCGAGGGCGATTGAGGTTGTCTCCGTTGATGGCGCAACACACATCAGCAGGGCAGCTATCCGTGATGTACCACTTGTCGGAAGCATTGCCGCGGGATCCCCAATACTCGCGGACGAGGACATCGAGGAGGTCTATCCCCTGCCGGTTGAGCTGGTTGGTCAGGAACCAGTGTTCATGCTCAAGATTCGTGGCGATTCAATGATTGATCTCGGCATATTCGACAAGGACTACGTTGTTGTCCAAAAGCAGAACACAGCACGCAACGGTCAGATCGTGGCGGCGCTCGTCGACGGTGAAGAGGCAACCGTCAAGACATTCAACCGCACGGCGAATGGTGTCACACTACTGCCAGCCAACGATGCGTACGAGCCGATGGTGTTCACCTCGGGTGTTGAGATTCTCGGCGTCATCGTGGCCGTTCTCAGACGAGTCGACTGACGACCGAATCTACTCTTCTGAACGAATCGAACCTGCGAACGAGTAGTCAGCTGGACCCCTCATCCACGCCCCATCTTCATCGAACCAGACAGAGACGATACCCCCCGGAACGTAAACCTCGACAGGAGTGTCGACTGATCGGGCCGTGTGCGCCATATACGCGGCGGCTGTCGA
This sequence comes from Acidobacteriota bacterium, assembly GCA_004356175.1. Taxonomy (GTDB): domain Bacteria; phylum Actinomycetota; class Acidimicrobiia; order Spongiisociales; family UBA5794; genus B3-G11. The sequence continues at coordinate 3,135 of SMXV01000085.1, read as the reverse complement.
ACCTGTTCCCGATGCTTGGGTCTCCCCCACACCCCGCTCCCAGATTCGGATCCGAATCGCGCCGTTCTCCAGAATCTCAACAAACTCGACGTTGGTGCGATCAGGGAACAGAGGATCGTACTCGACCATCGGACCGATGTCGTGAACGGGAAAGGATTCCACATCATCCACGAAAATCACGGCATGGGGATTACCAATCGAGAACGGAAAGACCTCAAGATCTCCAATCGTGAGGGCACCGGAGCGAAACGGTGTCGGTTCACCGATATAGGCCACAACAGAGTCACTCGCAACAACCACGGTGTGATCCCCGACTGCTGACTCGACAACGAAGTCCGGGGAATCGACCCAGCCCTTGTCGAACGCGAGGCGCGCAACACAACGCAGACCGGTGCCGCACATCTCTGCCTCGCCTCCATCAGCATTCCAGTATCGCATCGACACCTTGACATCCGACAGCCTCGTGGCGACAAGCAGTCCGTCGGCTCCAATCCCTGTCCTGCGAGCGCACCACGACACGATGTCCTCACTGGATGGCTGGTACGGGCCCTCAAGAACAATGAAATCGTTGCCCGATCCGTGCATTTTCACAAAGTCCATCCAGCAACCTTCCCGACGTACTCGATAGCCGCCTTGACTCTATCGACTTCGTCCTTGAGCCAGTGCATCCAATGAATCCGCGGATCCCTGCGGAAGTACGTCCGCTGCCGCCTTGCCAGTGCTGCCGTTGACCGCTCGATGTCGGCGATGGATTCTGAGAGCGAAGTTTCGGACGAGATCGCGGCAATCAACTCCTTGTAACCAACGGCCTGTCGCGCGGTCCTGCTCATCGTCGATTCGAGAGCAGCGACCTCCTCCACAAAGCCGGCCTCGATCATGGAGGAGAGCCGATTCCTGATCCGGTCGAGAGTGTCGTCCCCAGCGTCCATCCCTATGGAGACATGCTCGATGTTGGGTCTGTAGGAACGGACGTCGACTGCCTGAGGGCTTGTTTCGCGCTCCGTGGGAGTCAGTCCCGAAATGCGCCACACTTCAATCGCTCTGATGACCCTGCGAGGGTTGTGGATGTCGAGCACGTCCGGCGCTCGGTGATCGATTGCGAGCAGCTCGTGCTGAAGCTGTTCGATCGGTGTCGCTTCAATGTTCGCGCGAACATCAGGATCTGTTGGCGCGAACTCGAGCGGGTCGACGATAGCCCTGAAGTGCATGCCGGATCCGCCCACGATGACGACACGGTCTCGGCCACCCAAAGCATCGCGTCCGATCGTCTGGAATTGCGCGACCGACAATTCCTCCGAAGCGGCAACCAGGTCGATCATGTGATGCGAGATTTCGGTGCGAATCGCTGCGGAGGGTTTTGCGGTGCCGATGTCCATGCCCCGGTATACCTGCATGGAATCGACTGAGAGAATATCAGCGCCGTAGAAGCGAGCGAGAGCTTCGGCAACCGCAGATTTGCCTGAGGCTGTCGGCCCAACGACCGCGACAACGTTCATGCGGTGGATCTGCCCTCAAGGTGGTAGGGAGCTGCACGCACGATCTCCACATTGAAGAGACTGCCTGGTGACCAGGAGCCTGGTACATGCACAAGCCGTGCACCCCGTGTTCGTGTGGTTGCGACATCAGGATTCTTACGAGAAGGGCCCTCCGACATGACTTCCACCGTCTTGGACACCTGGGCCTTGTTGATGTTGAACGTTATGCGATTCTGGACGACGATCAGTCGATCGAACCGTTCCTGCATCTCCTCTTTTACGATTTGGCCGCCCATGTCCGCTGCAGGAGTTCCGGGCCTGGGTGAGAACTGAAACATGAACGCTATGTCAAACTGAGCCTCTTCAAGAACGTCAAGCGTGCGTTGGAAATCTTCCTCGGTCTCTCCCGGAAATCCAACAATGATGTCCGTCGATGCCGCCAGATCTGGAACTATTGATCGCATCATGGTGAGTTTGTCGAGGAAGCGCCTCGACGTGTAACCCCGATGCATAGCGGAGAGAATTCCGTCTGAACCGGATTGCAGCGGGAAGTGGATGTGTTCGCATACAGCGCCGGTTTCAGCCATTGCGTACGCGACATCTTCGCGGAAGTCCTTCGGATGTGGACTCGTGAACCGTATTCGTTCGATTCCGTCTAGCGTTCCCACACGTCGAAGGAGGTCAGCAAACACAGGGCTGTGGCCGTTAAGGCCAAGGTCCCTACCGTAGGAGTTGACATTTTGGCCAAGCAGCGTCACTTCGCTTACACCTTCAGCCACGAGGCCTTCGATCTCAGCAACAATGTCGCCAGGGCGGCGCGAGATTTCGGCGCCACGCACAATCGGCACGATGCAGAACGTGCACGAGTTGTTGCAGCCAATCGTGATCGTCACCCATGCAGAGTGATCGGCTTGGCGGCTGGTAGGCAATCCACTCGGAATGTCCGAGATTGACACAGTCTCGTCCCAGACCTCCGTTATTGGACCCCACTCTGCTGCGTGATCAAGCAGATCGACAATTCTGTGGACATTGTGTGTTCCGAACACGACGTCGACCCACTTCGCACGTTCGGCGATCTGCTCGCGCTGCTTTTGCGCAGTACAACCCCCTACGGCAATCGAGAGGCCGTCGTTGCGGTCCTTCAATTTCTTGAGAGCCCCGAGATATCCGAATAGCTTGGCATCGGCGTTCTCCCTGATTGTGCAGGTGTTGAGAACGATGAGATCGGCTTCGTCCGCCGAGTCGACAGCGACCATCCCGTCGCTCTCAAGCAGGCCAGCGATCCTCTCGGAGTCGTGCTCATTCATCTGACATCCGAAGGTACGAATGAAGTAGCCCTGCCCCACACGCGTGCGCGGCCTGACCTCCTTGATTGAAGGAGTCGGAAGAATGACCGTTTCGACCATGATGCCCCAGTGGCTCAGCGGGCGTAATCCTTTGCCCTATATTCTCGAATGACCGTGACCTCGATCTGACCCGGATACTGTAGGTCGTCTTCGAGTTTTCTTGCAATGGATCTGGCAAGAGCCTTGGACGACATGTCATCAAGCACTCCGGGGTCGACAACGACCCTGACCTCTCTGCCAGCTTGAAGAGCGAAGGCTCTCTCGACGCCATCGAACTCCATTGCAATGGCCTCAAGACGCTCCAGTCGTCGCAC
>SMXV01000084.1 GCA_004356175.1 Acidobacteriota bacterium | reverse complement strand
GTGAGTCCACGATCCTTCTCCTCCGCCCAGCGATCCGGATCGCGTCCCGTTAAGGCGAGCACGAGCGTTGATTTGCCGTGGTCGACGTGGCCAGCCGTTCCAACAATCGGCATGTCAGTTGAGAATCGACTGAAGTGCGGCGGCTACGTGATCATCGTCCCTCGTTTGAACCGTGCGCAGGTCTATGAAGGTCGAGTCGTCTCGCCTGGTTGCGATGATCGGGGGGGTGTGGCTGGCAAGCGTCGCCCATGTGACGTCGGGAGAGCCAGGCAGTTCGATGAGCCTGGTTGGGATTGTCCTACCGGGAACGGTCCCGGCTCCCGGTAGCGACTCGCCATCGACGATCCGTGCGCCGGTGGTGCCCTCAAGCATGGCGGTCGAGCGTTTGTTGAGCGATTCGATAGTGGCAGAGGCCATTGTCCAGAACGGAATGTCGAGAACACGCTGATCTGCGTACATGGTCAACGTGTCGCAAATGGCGGCAATCGTAGAACCGTCAAGCCGGACCGCTCGGGCGATCGGATGTGTCGAGACGAGGTCAATTGCTGCGGACGTTCCCACGATAATCCCCGCCTGAGGGCCACCGAGTAGCTTGTCTCCGGAGAACAAAACAAGGTCCGGCCCACTCGCGACTGTCTGACGTACTCCGGGCTCGCCTCGCAGCCACCCGCGGTCAGCATCTCGAAGCCACGGCGCGGCCTCGTCGATAAGGCCACTTCCAACGTCTGCGATGAACGGAATGCTATGGGACTTGGCAAGTGTGGCAAGTTCCGCGTACGTGGCTTCCTCGCTGAAGCCCTCGACCCGATAGTTCGATGGGTGCACCTTGAGGATTGCGTCGACAGTGCCGGCAACCTTCTCGTAATCCGAGAGGCGGGTTCGGTTCGTGGTGCCAACCTCGACGAGCTTCGCTCCGCTGGCTGACATTAGGTCAGGCAACCTGAACGAACCCCCAATTTCGATGAGCTCTCCGCGCGATACCGCCACCTTTCCGCCACCACCTGCGGTTGCGGCAAGTGAAAGCAAGAGGGCACCGGCGTTGTTGTTGACTGCAATCCCGTCGTGTGCACCAGTGACGAGGGGGAGCAGGGTTCTGAGGTAGGTGAGGCGCTTTGCGCGCTTTCCGGTACGAAGGTCGATCTCCACGTTGCTTGCTCCAGAGGCGAATCCCGCCGAATGTTGAGCTGTGGATTGGTGGAGCTGAGCCCGTCCAAGGTTCGTGTGCAGCAGGACGCCGGTTGCATTGATGACCGAAGTAGGAACGCTTGCCGCGATGTTGTCGATGTCGACAAGGGCAATGGTGTATGGATCAGCGTCCTGGCCGTCGCGAATCATGTCGCGTGCCGCGTCGATTGCATTTCGCGCGACCTGTCTCATAACAACATCTGGCAATTGCGACACTGAGCTCAGCTCTTCGGCGAGTGCATCAACAGACGGTAGATGTCCAAGTTCCATGGTCGCAGCGTAAACCTCCCGCCGCTCGATGGATTGCCAGCCTTGCGATTGTGTCATTACCCTTTGCGCATGAGGCTCCGCAGATGGCTATTCGTCGGTTTCCTGGTTGTTCCGATCGTTGAGATCGTGCTGTTCTACTACCTCGGTTCAGCGATTGGCATCTGGCCAACCATCGCGATCGTGGTCGCGACGGCCGTGATCGGTTCCTACTTCGTGTCCCAACAGGGACGGTTCGTGTGGGAGAGGATCAAAATGTCTCTTGCACAAGGCGAGATGCCAATCGCGTCGGTCGTGCACGGTGCAATGATTCTGGTCGCCGGAGCGCTGCTACTGACACCCGGATTCCTCACCGACTTCGTTGGGTTCGCACTGCTGGTACCCGGCGTCAGAGAGGCGATTAGACAGTGGTACCTCAGGCGGTACACGGCGGGATGGGTGATTTCCAAGTGAGCCCGTTGAAGAGGGCCTCGACGATCTGTCTCGTACGGCAGACCGACCGTCTTGAGGTTCTCATGGTTCGCAGACCACTCACTGCTCGGTTTATGCCCGGCGTGTGGGTCTTTCCCGGTGGCAAGGTGGACGAGCAGGACTCTGAGGCGCCTGAGAGTTTCGGCGGCAATGATCGCGACTCAGATTGGAAGGTCGCAGCCCTTCGCGAGTTGATTGAGGAGACTGGTCTCTGGCTCACAACCGAGGGCACGCTCTCGCGCAGAGTTGCCGGCGACGTGTTTGAAGGTGTCGAGTCATCAGGACGTGTTCTCGACCAGGAGTCCCTCATCTATATCTCCAATTGGATCACACCCAATCCTCTGCCCTTGCGCTTCGACACGCGGTTCTTTTTAGCAGTTACTGATGCGGATGCTGAAGCATCCGTCGACGGCGACGAGCTGATCGATGTGAGGTGGATCGCTCCACTTGAGGCACTGCGCCGAGACGAGACGGGCGAGTGGGCTCTTGCCTTTCCCACCCGAATGGTGCTGCACATGCTCGCGACAGGCACATCCGCTACGGCCCTTGCCGAGGAATTTCGGACGCTTGACATTGTGCCTCCCATTCAGCCTCGCCTCGCAGTGGCGAACGGAGAAGTCACGATTCTGCTGCCAGGAGAACCCGGTTTCGATGACGCCGAGCAGTCTGGCGAGGACTCCGAAGTGCTCTCACAGTTGGTGGAGATTGCCGCGAGGGGTGGTGACGTTCCAGCGGAGTTCAGGACAGGGCAATGACTGAGCGAATTCTTGCACCAAACCCAAGTCTGTATACGGGGAACGGAACGAACACATACCTGCTCTCTGACGCAGCTGAGGTGCTGGTACTCGATCCTGGCCCTGTGATTGAGAGTCACGCCGCAGCAATCATCGCGGCGATAGGCACACGCACACCCATTGGGGTGGTCGTGACTCACACACACCCAGACCACGCACCACTCGCGAACCCGCTCGCGCTGGCACTCGACGTTCCGGTCATCGGGTTTGGACCTGGTCTCGAATTCTTGCCAGACGTCCTTCTCGCCGATGGCGCCGAAGTGGCCTTCGGAACTGACCACATAACTGCGGTTCACACGCCAGGCCACACATCGGACCACCTGTGTTTTCGTCACGGCTCGACGCTGTTCACTGGTGACCACATCATGGAGGGGTCTTCGGTCATCATTGAGGACGCAGCTGACTATCTGGACAGTCTCTACCTCGTGCGTGACCTGGACGTCAAGAGGCTGGAACCTGGGCATGGCGCGGGAATCGACGACGCCGGACGGGCAATCGCGGACTATATCGACCACCGGCTTCAGCGTGAACGTGAGATTGTCGATGCAGTGAACGAGGGTGCAGGAACGGTCGGGGACATTGTTGACGTTGTGTATGCAGGTATTCCCTCTGGCCTGCGACACGCAGCGGTTCATCAGGTAGGTGTTCAACTCGCCAAGCTTTCCCGAGATGGCGCGGTATCGTTCGATGCTGGACGCACGACCGAACAGACAGAGGTCCGCCCGAGATAGGGGAGCTATGCGAAATCGACTCTTCGTCGCTCTTGCGCTCAGTGTCGCGTTTGCAGCACCCGCCCTCGGGGCCACCGCGGACGACATAACTCGACAACAGGTGGAGGCCGCCCGAGAAGCACGCACAGCGGCATCTTCATCCCTTGAGACATCAATCAAGCGCTTCGAGCAGGCAGTCGTCGATGAGACACTGGTGCGTGAGCGCATCGTTGCTTTGTCGAAATCCATCTCCCTGCTTGAGGTTGACATTGCCACGAAGCAGGTAGGTGTCGAAGACCTCGTCGTTGCTCGGTATACGTCTGGCGGATCATCCCTCGCGGCTCGCATGTTCAGCTTGCGGACGTTTACTGATTTACCCGTGCAATCCCTCTACCTCGAGGTGCTGAACGAGGTGGACCTCGCAGTGCTTAGAGGGCTCGAGACCGTAGAAGCGCAATACGGGGAGCAACAGCTTCAGCTCGACGCTTCGCTCTCAGAGCAGGTGGCCCTCGTGGCTGAAATCGGAGAGCTGACCGAGCAGATACTCGCCACGCTTGAGAGCGCAGACACGGATTACAACACGATCGCCGTTGCGTACCAGAAGCAGGAGGAGGAGAAGCGGCTGCGGGCGCTTGAAGAGCAGCGTCTTCGCGAGGAAGCTGAGAAGAAGGCGGCCGAGGAGGCCGCTGCTCGCAAGGCGGCCGACGAGGCTGCACACGCGGCAGAATCGACAACAACGACGACAACCGCGGCAACGACGACGACTTCCGATCAGTCATCGATCACGACTACGGTGCCTGCGACGACAACGATCACACAGCCTGCCACTCCACCGCCGGTCATTACCGACGGAAAGGCGTGTCCGATCAACGCGGCAACCAGTTTCTCTGATACGTGGGGTGCCCCGCGCTCGGGCGGACGCTCGCACAAAGGTGTCGATATCAGCGCGGTCCGAGGGGCACCCGTTGTTGCAATCGAGACCGGAAGAATCACTCGTACATCCAATAGCGGCCTCGGAGGGTTCTCCATCTACCTCACGGGCGAGTCAGGCGACCGCTACTACTACGCCCACCTCGAAGGGTTCGCATCCGGCATCGGCGGCGGAACGGCAGTTGTGGCTGGCGACTTGATTGGCTACAACGGCACCAGCGGCAACGCGCCACCGTGGCTGCCCCATGTTCACTTTCAGTACGCGCAATCTGGCGGCGACTGGATCAATCCGTACCCCCTTGTCAAGGCACTCTGCGGGTAGTCGCTCGCAGCGTTCCGGCAGATCTCATCGAACACTCATCATCGACGCCCGCACGGTCGCGGCGATCGCGAAGTATGCGGATCTGTCTGTCGCCGCAGCGGATGGGTATCTCGTCGACAACACTGTTGGATCCGAGTTCCATGCCGAGAACCCCGTGCACAGGTCAGATGGAGTGACGCTCGATCCGAATCGGCCAGGGACACTGGTGTACGAACCGACTCCTAACGGACCGATCGCGCGTGGAGCAATGTATGAGATGGAGGAGATCGGGAGAGCGGCCCCATGTTTGCGGGTCCGATTGCGGTATGGCATGCTCACGACCACATCTGTTTCGGATCTTTCCCGATCACTCTCGCGGGTTTCGAGTCACCGCTCGGTGTATGCCCCATAGGTTCGTTCTCCGTACCAATCACCAGCGAGATAATCCAGGTCTGGACCCTCGAAGGAATCGACGCACCGTACCTTGAACTCGGCGAGGATTAGCCAGCGATCCACCTAGCCAATTCCGTCCCCCCTAGATGGTGGGGCGGTCGAGTGGCAGGAGTCTCTCAGAGGGTGGCGAGTCTGCCTATGCATGAGTCGAGGGCGAGCGGCGGGAGAATCTCGGTGACGCGTTTTGCGATCGACGTCAATTCGATGCCAGCCGGAGAATCCGAGTGCGCCGTGACGACAGGGTCGCCTGAGTCCCCGCCTTCCGCGACGCGGACGTCAATGGGAACGGAGCCGAGCAGTTCAACGCCGAGATCGGCAGCGAGGGACGCGCCACCTCCCTTCCCGAAAATGTCGTAACGCTTTCCGTCGTCGGCAACAAAGCCCGACATGTTCTCAACCACGCCAACGATGGGCATGTGTGACCGGCGGGCCATGTCAGCAACCCGTGCAGCGACCTTCTGCGCGGCGAGTTGTGGTGTCGTAACAACAACCATTTCTGCTTGGGGCAACATACGAGCCAACGCCATCTGCACGTCCCCGGTGCCAGGCGGCATGTCGATAATGAGATAGCCCAGGTCGGCGGGCCACGCGACGTCGTTCAGAAATTGCTCGACTGCTTTGCTCAACATGAGGCCACGCCACATGAGCGCCGTGTCCTCATCCGCAAGAAGCAGGCCCGTCGAGACAAGATGAATTCCCTTGATTTCCGTCGGCACGATCTTGCGGTCCTCGTTTGCGGCCAACCGGGTATCGGTCGCACCGAGCATCCGTGGTGCAGAGAATCCCCAGATGTCGGCGTCGAGCAACCCGACGGTGTGACCCTGGTCTGCAATGGCCAGGGCGAGGTTCACGCTCAGTGTCGATTTGCCAACGCCACCTTTGCCACTGCTCACCGCGATGACACGGGTTGACGGTGCCACGGCGGTCGGTGTTGCGTTCTCGCGGGCATTCATCCGCGCACGCTCCATCAGCGTCGAACGCTGTTCCTGCGTCATGACCCCTGTCGTGATGACGACCTCGTCGACACCAGGCAGCGCCGCAACTCGCCGTTCCACATCGGTTTCGATCTGGCCGCGCATTGGACATGAGGCTATTGTCAGAGCGATCCCGACGTCCACGACGCCACCGTCGATTCGGACGTTGCTCACCATTCCGAGGTCAACGATGTCCGTATGAAGCTCTGGGTCTATGACGTGTTTGAGAGCGTCAAGCACGTCTGATTCGGTGGCCATGACCGGAAACGTAGTACGAGAAACGAGTCATGGACGACGGAATGTGTCGGGCGCGACACGTATTCGTGGTAATCACCCTGAATATCCCCTATCATGGTGTTCAGAAATCGATTTTCAGGACCTCGGAGGCCCCATGACTACTACCAATGCCGCACAGTTGCAGGGCGTGACGCTCACGTCGAGTGCCGCTGCGAAGGTCAGGGAACTTATCGAAGCAGAGGGCGACAGCGATATGGCGCTCCGTGTCGGGGTGAAGCGGTCAGGCTGCTCCGGATACGCATATGACATGTTCTTCGACTCAAAGATTGATTCGACGGATATCGTGAACGAGACCGATGGCGTTCGCGTTGTTGTCGATGCTGATAGCGTGTCTATGGTTACCGGCGCAATCGTCGACTTCAAAGACGACGGTCTGTCTGGCGCTGGCTTTGCAATCGAGAACCCGAATGTCTCGGGTACCTGTGGCTGCGGCAAGTCATTCAGCTGAGGTTCTCCTCAACGTTCCGCCGCCATTCTGATCTGATCCCCGTACTCTGGCAGAATGGTGTGACGCGCCCGAGAAGTCACTCCCCGAGATAGAGGTTCACCATGCCAAAAACTATTCATGACGCCCCAAACGGTCCCAGACCGATTGGTCCATACAGTGTTCTCACCGAGGCGAACGGCTTCGTGTTCATGTCAGGAATGATTCCCCTTGATCCACAGACCGGTGTAGGTGTCGAAGGTGACGTTGCAGTCCAGACCCATCAGGTGATGAAGAACATCGGTGCTGTTCTTGGGGATGTTGGTCTGACGTATGAGGACATTGTGAAAACGACGATATTCGTGGTGGACATCTCAGACTTTGCTGCCGTGAACGAGGTATATGGCCAGTATGTCGGCGAGTCGCCACCAGCTCGCTCAACCGTTGAGGTGAGCGCCCTGCCAGGCGGTTTCCTCGTCGAGATCGAAACCATCTCCACCCGCTAACCCGATCCAAACCGTTCTGGCGTACGTAGCCGCAATATATTGCGGCTACGTACGCCAGAAGGAAGAAAGAGAAGAGAATCAAGATGAAACGTGATGCAGTACTGGCGGCACTTGGTGTCGAAGCGGAGTCTTCGGGGGCGTATGCGGGTGGGTGGCTTGCCGGAAGCGGGTCCATCATTTCGTCGATTGATCCGACCACAGAAGATGTCATAGGCACAGTTCGGCAGGCCGATGCGGCCGAGTACGACCAAGCGGTCGTTGCAGCCCAAGTTGCTTTTGCAAAGTGGCGGATGGTGCCAGCTCCAGAGAGAGGGAACTATGTCCGCCTCATCGGGAACGCACTCCGCGAATACAAGGTTCCTTTGGGTGCACTCGTCTCGATGGAGACAGGAAAGATTCGTGCGGAGGGTGAGGGCGAAGTTCAGGAGATGATCGACATCGCCGACTTCGCTGTTGGTCTCTCGCGTCAGCTGTACGGACTCACGATCGCGTCGGAACGACCGCGTCACCGTATGTACGAACAGTGGCAGCCACTTGGTCCGATTGGCATCATCTCCGCGTTCAACTTCCCGGTCGCCGTCTGGTCATGGAACGGATTGCTCGCTGCGGTGTGTGGCGATTCGATGATCTGGAAACCGTCGCCCGTTGCACCTCTCTCCGCGGTGGCGGTCACGAACATCGTGCACGATGTGATGGATGGCTCAGGCTTCGAGGGCGTATTCAACTTGACGGTTGGCGACGTAGACCCGATTGGGGCCGCAATGGTTGCCGACGAACGACTCCCGCTGATATCAGCGACGGGCTCTGTTCGCATGGGTCGCCAGATAGGGACGGAGGTCGCCAAACGTCTTGGCCGATCTCTGCTTGAGCTCGGCGGCAACAACGCCCTCATCGTGATGGCCGACGCCGACCTCGATCTTGTTGTCCCTGCAACACTCTTCGCAGCCGCAGGCACGACGGGGCAGCGGTGTACCTCGCTTCGCAGGCTGATTGTTCACACGGACGTCATTGACGAACTGACAGACAGGCTTGTTGCCTCCTATGAACAGATCAACATCGGTGATCCTCTTGAGGAGGGCACCTTGATAGGCCCGATGGTGAGCCAGGCCGCGGTGGACACAACCAAGGTAGCGCTCGAGATTGCCATCGAACAGGGCGGCGAGTTGCTCGCAGGCGGCAACGAAAAGGATGGCACAGGATTCTTCTTCGAGCCAACACTTGTGAAGATCGCTGCGGACGCTCCAATCGTTCAAACCGAGACGTTCGGCCCAATCATGTACCTGATCGAAGTGTCCTCGGTCGAAGAGGCGATTGGAATCCAGAACGATGTGCCCCAGGGTCTGTCGTCAGCGATATTCACTGACTCCATCCGGAACTCTGAACTCTTCCTCTCGCCCGAGGGATCGGACTGCGGCATTGCCAACGTGAACATCGGAACATCCGGCGCTGAAATCGGTGGCGCGTTTGGCGGCGAGAAGGAGACAGGTGGCGGGCGCGAATCAGGCTCTGACGCTTGGAAGGCATACATGCGCCGCCAGACAGTGACAGTCAACTGGTCAAAGGACCTGCCGCTCTCTCAGGGCATCGACTTCGGCTAGGAGCACGAGTGCTCCTAGCTGTCGAAAGAGCCGTTCGTCAGGTCAGCTCTATCACAGGGATGATGCGACTTGTGCCCTCCTGGTACTCCTTGAACTGCGGAAACCTCGTCTCCTGCTCGGCGTAGATCGTTGCACGATCTTCAGGTTCGGGTTCGGTCGCCGTCTTCTGCATGTTCTCCGTCCCGATTTCGATGGACACAGAGGAATTCGCCTTGATGTTGTGATACCAGTCCGGGTGACTGTCCGCCCCTGCCTTCGAGGCGAATATAAAGAGGCGGTCCTGGTGGTCGAGATACATGAGTGGCGTCTCGCGCGGAAGCCCACTCTTGGCGCCCGTCGTGTGAAGAATCAGGATCGGTGCCCCCTCGAACATGCCGCCAACCTTGCCGTTGTTGGCTCTGAACTCTTC